>NZ_JAYWLR010000005.1:0-124502 GCF_040946405.1 Corynebacterium sp. LK2510
CAATAACCGCTCCAAGTTCGGTCAGTAATTCAACGAATCGCGGGTAGCCGCGATCGATGTGAGCGACGTCGTGAACGGTCGTGACACCGTCGGCGACCAGGCCGGCGAGGACCAGACCGGCGCCGGCGCGGATATCGGAAGCCCATACGTCCGTCGATGACAACTGATCAACTCCGCGCAGCACCACATGGTGACCGTCGACCGTGGCATCGGCTCCGAGGCGCATCATCTCGTCGACGAACCGGAAGCGCGCCTCGAAAACGTTCTCGGTAATCACGGAAGCCCCCTCGGCAATAGCGGCGATGCCAATTGCCATCGGCTGGAGGTCCGTCGGGAAGCCCGGGAAGGGCAACGTTTGATAGTCAACAGCCTGGGGGCGGCGCTCCATGCGCACGCGGAAACCGTGCTCATAGGTCTCAACATCCGCCCCTGCCACCTTGAGCTTCTGCAGTGCGAGGTGCAGGTTCCGCGGCGCAATGTCGGTCACCGTGATGTCCCCCTTGGTCATCGCGGCCGCGTACGCCCACGTGCCGGCGACGATGCGGTCCCCCACCACCGTGTGTTCGGTGGGGTTGAGTTTGTCCACGCCTTCGATAGTGATCGTGGAAGTGCCAGCACCGGAGATGCGGGCGCCCATGGCATTGAGCATGTTGCAGAGATCAACGATCTCGGGCTCGCGCGCGGCGTTTTTCAGAACGGTCGTACCGTCGGCTAACACAGAGGCAGTCACGATGTTTTCCGTCGCGCCGACGGACGGGAAATCGAGCCCGATGGTCGCACCGACAAGGCGCTCGGCCTTGGCCACGACTGCGCCATGCTCGATGTGGGTCGTGGCTCCGAGCTTCTCCAACCCGGACTGGTGCATGTCCAGGGGGCGCGAGCCGATGGCGTCGCCGCCGGGAAGCGCCACATGGGCCTCGCCACAGCGGGCGGCGAGCGGGCCGAGGACCGCAACCGATGCCCGGAACTGGCGGACAGCTTCAAAGTCGGCGTGCGGCGAGACCTCGGCGGGCGTCGTGATGCGCACAACGGAACCGTCAATGTCGACCTCGCACCCGAGGCCGACGAGGACGTCGCGCATCAGGGGGACGTCGAGAATCTCGGGGCAGTTGCGCAGTGTGGTCGTGCCCTCGGCAAGAAGCGCGGCCGCCATGAGCTTGAGCACGCTGTTTTTTGCACCGTCTACCTTGACAACGCCCTCGAGTCGGGCGCCGCCGTGGACCTCAAATCGTTCTTTCACTCCGCCCACACTACCGAAGTGCTGCTACGGCAGAGCCCCGATGCGACGCGCCGCGTTGACCGCCTCGTAGCGGGTGTGCGCGCCAAGCTTGCGCATCACGCTGCGCAGGTAAGACTTCACAGTTTCCGCGCCGATTCCCATCTCCTCGGCCGCCTCCACGTTCGTGTGACCGAGGGCAACGCAGGAAAGGACATCGAGCTCACGGGCCGACAGCTTCGTGGACTGCTTCACGCGAACCGGCGACACCATCTGGTCACAGAGCTGCTCGAGTTCCTTGCGCACCGTGGTGTCCTCCACCCGGTTGGCGAGCATGCGCAACTTCGAATGAGTGGAGCGGACCTGCTCCCACTCGGCGCCGTTCATGACGCGACCGGCGTTGGTGACCCCTTTGCCGCCGTCCGAGCGTCGCAAAGCGGAATTGACCGCAAGGTCTTGCTCGAGCGTGCGTGCCGTCATGGTGACTTCCTCGATGACCTTGTCGCCGAGGCGGACGGGCGAGTGGACTCCCACGTAGAGCACCCCGCGAATCTCGCGCTGGACGATCACGGGAACGGCGACGACGGAGTGCAGGCCCTCGTCCTGGATCTCCTTGTCGTGTTCGTGGGAGATGACGTTGGCGCGGGTGTAATCCGAAATGCCCACGGCGCGGCGGGTAGCCACGACGCGACCTCCTACGCCGGCGCCCGGATCGAGAATGAGGTTCTGCAACGCGGGTGTGCGCAGGCCAATCCACTGCGTAATTTGCAGTCGGTTGTCCGAAAGCAGGGTGCCGTACATGGCAACCGGGATACCGGTGGCCGTCTTCAGGGCCGTCAGTGCCGCCCGGATGGCGTCGTCATCGTCCCGGACTGTCTGTGCTTCCATCATCGTTCCTTAGGTTTCCACCCCAATGGGTGTCCCCAAAGGGGTACACCGGGGTGTCCGGATTTGACCGCGGATCCCCGTCATCATATCGCGCTTTCGGGGGTGGCCAAATTCCGCCCCATCACCCCCAGGACCCACACGTACAGACCGTATAGACCAACCGGTCTATTAGGTCCGTACTACTCCTTCCATATTCGGGGTGTACACTCAGCCCCGTACTGACACGCGGAAGGCGCGGACGTGCCGCGAGACGAGTCCTGATGCGGCCCACGAAGCTCCACCTCCCGCCGTCGAACAACCGAAAGGACCTAACACTTATGGCGAACATCGCGAATAACGTCCTCGACCTCGTGGGCGGCACTCCGCTGGTCGAGCTCCACACCGTCCCCGGCAACGCCGACGCACGCGTGCTGGGCAAGCTGGAGTTCTTCAACCCGGCCAACTCAGTCAAGGACCGCATCGGTAAGGCCATCGTCGAGGCAGCTGAGGCTTCCGGTGAGCTGAAGCCGGGCGGCACCATCGTCGAGGCAACCTCCGGCAACACCGGTATCGCGCTCGCTTTGGCCGGCGCCGCAAAGGGTTACAAGGTCATTCTCACCATGCCGGAGACCATGTCGACCGAGCGCCGCGTCATCCTCCGTGCTCTCGGTGCAGAGCTCGTCCTCACCCCGGGTGCGGCCGGTATGAAGGGCGCCGTGGAGAAGGCAGACGAGATCGTCGCCTCCAACGACGGCGCAGTCCTGGCCCGCCAGTTCGAGAACGAGGCCAACCCGAAGGTCCACTACGAGACCACGGGTCCGGAGATTTGGAACGACACCGACGGCAAGGTCGACATCCTCGTCTCTGGCGTGGGCACCGGCGGCACCATCTCCGGTGCCGGCAAGTACCTCAAGGAGCAGAACCCGGACGTCCAGCTCATTGCTGTTGAGCCCGCGTCCTCGCCGCTGCTGTCCAAGGGCGAGGCCGGCCCGCACAAGATCCAGGGCATGGGCGCGAACTTCGTGCCGGCCACCCTCGACCGCGGCATCGTCGACGAGATCCTCACTGTCACCAACGAAGACGCCGTTGAGTACTCGCGCAAGCTCGCCCGCGAGGAGGGCATCCTCGGCGGCATCTCCACCGGTGCCAACCTCAAGGCAGCCCTCGAGGTTGCGGAGCGCCCGGAGAACGCCGGCAAGACCATCGTCTTCATCGTCTGCGACTTCGGCGAGCGCTACGTCTCCACGGTCCTCTACGAAGACCTGCACGACTAAGCCTTCGCTTTTCGACGCCACACAATGCCCCGCGCTCTCCGCGCGGGGCATTGTCCTGTTCGCAGGCGGGTTGTGCATTGGTACAGTCAAGGCCATGTTGAAGGTCATCACGATGGTCAAAGAGGATCTGGCGAATGCGCGCGTCCACGATCCCGCCGCCCGAGGCGACGCCGAGAACGCACTCGTCTATTCGGGTCTTCACGCCATCTGGGCGCACCGGGTGAGCCACTGGATGTGGACCCGCGGCCACAAAGGCCCGGCTCGCATTCTCGCCCAGTTCACCCGCTTCCTTACCGGCGTGGAGATCCACCCGGGCGCGACCATCGGCCGCCGATTCTTCATCGACCACGGCATGGGCATCGTCATCGGTGAGACCGCTGAGATCGGCGACGGCGTCATGCTCTACCACGGAGTCACCCTCGGCGGGCAGGTCCTCACCCAGACCAAGCGCCACCCCACTATCGAGGACAATGTCACCATCGGCGCCGGAGCGAAGGTCTTAGGCCCGGTAGTCATCGGCGCGAATTCCGCCATCGGCGCCAACGCGGTGGTGACTAAGTCAATTCCCCCGAACTCCATCGCAGTAGGTATCCCTGCCAAGGCGCGCGAACGCACCGAGGAAGAGACGAAGCACCTCGTCGACCCGGACAAGTACTTCGACTCCGGCAGCTACATGATCTAGCGCACCCCCCGTGAAGCAACAAAGCCCGCCTGCCGGAATTCAACTCCGGCAGGCGGGCTTTGTTATGCCCTACCCCACAAGGTCTTTGTATTCGGGGTTTTTGGCGATGTAGCCGGCAACAGCCGGGCACGCCGGGACTACCTTGAGGCCCGCGGCTCGGATGTCGTCGAGTGCAAACTTGATCAGGGGCTTGGACAGGCCCTTGCCCTGGTACTGCTCCTCCACCACGGTGTGGGGCAGGATGCGGGAGCCGTCGCGGTCGCGATAGGTGGCGAATCCGGCGACGTTGCCGTCGATGCGCAGTTCATACTGGCTTGCGTCGTGGTTGATTGCCAGTTCGTAGTCGGTGGTGTCTGCCATGGTGATTCCTTTCTTCGGGTGGAACCAAGCCTAGCCACACACGGGCCATATTGGAGACGCACAAAAGCCTCCCCCTTATAAAAGGGAGAGGCTTTAAATGTGGCCAGAGCCAGGATCGAACTGGCGACCCCACACTTTTCAGGCGTGTGCTCTACCGACTGAGCTATCTGGCCAGAACCGCTCCGTAAAGCTGTTCTGCGACCCTGACGGGACTTGAACCCGCGACCTCCGCCGTGACAGGGCGGCGCGCTAACCAACTGCGCCACAGGGCCTTATTCTCTTGTTCTGTACCCGCTCTAGCGCTTTCACACTGTCGCTTGCACGAGTTGTTACTCTACACAGAGTCGCAGAAACTCCACAAATCCGCACTATAAGCAGCATGTTGGCGCTGTTTCCCCGCATTTCGGCGGCACCGTTTTAACCCCTTCGCCCCCACTCCGACCCGGGTACGCGAAAACCCCGGAACACTATCAGTGCTCCGGGGTTTTATCGTGCGACCCTGACGGGACTTGAACCCGCGACCTCCGCCGTGACAGGGCGGCGCGCTAACCAACTGCGCCACAGGGCCTTATTTTCTTGTCGGAACCATCCCAGAAAGAGACGATCCTGTACCCCCAACGGGATTCGAACCCGTGTTGCCGCCGTGAAAGGGCGGAGTCCTAGGCCACTAGACGATGGGGGCCCGCTGACCTAAAGCGCGACGCTTTCAGACAGCCCGCTCATCATAATCCAGCCACTCCGCTGCCACCAAACCGAGGCCCCTAACAGCCCCGTTGCCTGCATGACCTGCGGTAGTCTCATCGGCATGAGCGAGCACGAACACGGTTACGCGGCGCAGCGCGCGAAGTATGTGTCCCGCGTGAAACGCATCGAGGGGCAAGTACGGGGCATCGAGCGGATGATCAGCGAGGACAAGTACTGCATCGATATCCTGACCCAGATCTCGGCGATCACCTCGGCCCTCGAGAACGTCGGGCTCGCGCTTCTCGACGACCACCTCAAGCACTGCGTCACCGACGCCATCGTTGACGGGCACGAGTGCGATCCGGGTCATTCCGACTGCCCGCGAAGCAACGACACGGCGAGCGCTAAGGTCGAGGAAGCAATGCAAGCTATCAGAAGGATGGTGAAAAGCTAGTGGCTACGGCCGAGATCCTGGACGCAGAACTCAACCCAACCAAGGCCGAGGTGGCCTCTGCCTACTCCCCGCTCACAGCTGTCGACGGCTCGTACAGGGCGGTCGACGCCGACAACGTTGTCGGCATCGAAGTGCTCGTGGGCAAAGACGCCGAGGGAAACCAAGCCCAGGTCGGCTTGACCTACCGCCCGGCGGATCAGGCGTTGGACACCGAGCTCACGCGCCTGGCGCACTCGACGCTCGGCGAGCGCTCCGTCGCCTATCTCACCGACGACCCTGTTGGCGTCCGCGAGATCATTCGACTCATTCTCTCCGGGGACTCAGGAGCTGACTTCAGCAACGGCGCGCCACTGTTTTCCGTGCGCGGAAACGGTTTGACCCCAGAGGCGACGGTCGCCGACGTGGAGATCGAGGAATCCAACGGCTGGACGTCCTTTGGCTCCGTCGTGGTCGACGGCCAGCCGCACCGCTACGAGTTGCGCATCCAGAGAGTTATCCACGGCCCTACCGCCGACAACGACGCGCTCGCGCTGGTGCGCGAGGACGACGCAACCTTGATCCGCCTCGAGGTATGGCGCTAGACGTGCGACTTTAGGCCGGCTTTAGGCCGAAGCCAGTCTCCACCCGAGACGAAAGCAAGGCACCGCTGCTGCTCACAAACCAACAACAGCGGTGCCTAACTCTTGTGGGCCCTCCG
The DNA here is from genome assembly GCF_040946405.1 of Corynebacterium sp. LK2510. Lineage (NCBI taxonomy): Bacteria > Bacillati > Actinomycetota > Actinomycetes > Mycobacteriales > Corynebacteriaceae > Corynebacterium > Corynebacterium sp. LK2510. The sequence continues at coordinate 6,235 of NZ_JAYWLR010000005.1, forward strand.
GGGCTCGAACCCGGGACCTGCGGATTAAAAGTCCGTAGCTCTACCAACTGAGCTAAAGGCCCATCCCACCACCAAAGGTGCGACGTTGCACTAGTGTAGCGTCCCCGCGCCGCACATTCCGACTCGGGGTAGCACAACGCCTCCACCAGAGCGGGCTGGAGGAGGCGTCGATAAGCGCTGCGCTACTTCTGCATCGTGCCGGTCTCGGCGATGCGGTTGTGGAAGTCGAAGGCATGCTGCAGGTTGTGCGGGGTGGCCTGGAACTTCGACTTGGAGGCCAGCTCCACGTACTCCTCGAGGAGCGGGCGGTAGCTCGGGTGAGCAATGGCGATCATCTTCTGGACGCGGTCGCGCGGTGCGAGGCCGCGCAGGTCCGCGACACCGTACTCGGTGATAAAGACCATCGCGTCATGCTCGGTGTGGTCGACGTGAGACACCATCGGAACGATCGCGGAGATCGCGCCGTCCTTCGCCACCGACGGCGAGATGAAGGACGAGATGTAAGCGTTGCGGGTGAAGTCGCCGGAACCGCCGAGCGCGTTCATCAGGCGGGAGCCGTTGATGTGCGTGGAGTTGGCGTTGCCATAGATGTCGGCTTCGATCATGCCGTTGGAAGCGATCAGGCCCGTACGGCGGATGACCTCCGGGTGGTTGGAAATCGACTGCGGGCGCAGAATGATCGACTCACGGTAGCGGGACGCCTCGCTGTTCATCTTCTCCGCGTACTCCGGGGACAGGGAGAACGACGTCGCGGAGGCGACGGTCATCTTGCCGGCGTCGATAAGGTCGACCATGCCGTCCTGAATAACCTCGGTGTAGGCCTGGATGTTTTCGAACTTGGAGTCCATCAGACCCGCCATGACGGCGTTCGGAACATTGCCCACGCCGGACTGCATGATGTAACCATCGTACGCGAGGCGACCGGCCTTGACCTCGTTCTCGAGGAAATCGAGGAAGTGGCCCGCAATCTGCTTGGACACGTCATCCGGCGCCTTGAACGGGGCGTTGCGGTCCGGGTTGTTCGTCTTAACGACGGCAACGACCTTGGACGGATCGATCTCGATGTAGGTGGTACCAATGCGGTCGCCGCACTTGGTAATCGGGATCGGGATGCGGTTCGGCAGCGGCGGCACCAACCAGATGTCGTGCATGCCCTCGAGCTCAGGCGACTGCCACTCGTTGACCTCGATGATGATCTTGGAGGCGGCATTGAGGTACTCCACGGAGTTGCCCACGGAGGAGGACGGCACGATGTTGCCGTCCTCGGTAATGCGGACTGCTTCGACGATGGCAAGGTCGAGGTCACCAAAGAAACCCTGCTCAACCATCATGCCGGAGTGGGACAGGTGAATGTCCTGGAACTTCATTTCGCCGGCGTTGATCTTGTTGCGCATCGTCGGATCCGACTGGTACGGCATGCGGTAGCGCAGCGCGTTGGCCTCCGCAAGAACGCCGTCGCACTCGGGGGCGGTGGAGGCGCCAGTAAAGAGATCGATACTGAAGTCCTGGCCCTTGTCGTGCGCATCCTTCGCCTTTTCGGCGATGGCGCCGGGCAGAGCCTTCGGGTATCCCGCGCCGGTAAAGCCGGACATGCCCACCTTGTCACCATGGTTGACAAACTGAGCGGCCTCTTCGGCCGTCATGACCTTGTCGCGCAGCTGCGCGTTTGCGATCCGATCACTCATGAAGATCTCCTTAGTCGTAGCGGACTGTGACTCCACCTTATTGTGACCTACGCTTCACTGCCATTCACCTCATTCCCATAATTTGATGGATAACTTTGCAAGACTGTTAATCTGGCAGGTGACAACAGTCCCCCCGCATTTGCATCCCCGCTAATCTCGCGCTAGTGGGCGCGGCGACTACCCCCGCTTCGTCCCCCCGAGGCAAACGTTGGGTGTCGCGGCGCGGAATTAGACTGTTCATGGCGAAAAGGGAACAATAGGAGCACTATGACACAGCTGCTGCCGCCGAATGTGGCTCCGGCCCCGCTTCGGATCGGGGGCTACGAGCTCGACTCCCCCGTGATCCTCGCGCCCATGGCGGGGGTAACCAACATGCCGTTTCGCGTGCTGTGCCGCGAAATCGAGGAATCCCTCACCGGGACCTCGTCTGGGTTGTACGTATGCGAGATGATTACTGCCCGCGCACTCGTCGAGCGCAACGAGAAGACGCTACATATGACGACGTTCGCGGACGTTGAGAAGCCGCGCTCCATGCAGCTCTACACCGTCGACCCCCGTTACACGTACGAGGCCGTGCGGATGATCGTCGAAGAAGACATCGCCGACCATGTCGACATGAACTTCGGCTGCCCCGTGCCCAAAGTCACGCGCCGCGGAGGCGGATCCGCGATCCCCTACAAGCGCAAGCTGTACGGCAATATCGTTGCCGCCGCCGTTCGCGCCGCGGAGGGCTCCGGAATCCCTATCACAGTGAAGTTCCGCATCGGCATCGACAACGAGCACCACACGCACCTCGACGCGGGCCGAATCGCAGCCGAAGAAGGTGCAGCCGCCGTCGCGCTCCACGCCCGCACCGCCGACCAGCGCTACTCCGGAATGGCCCACTGGGGCGAGATTGCCCGGCTTGTCGAGCACATGGAGCCCACGGGGCTGCCCGTCATCGGCAACGGCGATATCTTCGCCGCCGAAGACGCCGCCCGCATGATGAGCGAAACCGGCTGCCACGGCGTCGAGGTCGGCCGCGGCTGCCTCGGCCGGCCGTGGTTGTTCGCCCAACTCGGTGCCCAGCTGCGCGGCGAGGAGATCCCCGGTGAGCCCACGCTTGGCGACGTCTCCCGCATCATCTACCGCCACGCCGAGCTGCTTGCCTCCCACGACGGCGAAGAGCACGCGTGCAGGGACATCCGCAAGCACACGGGTTGGTACCTGCGCGGTTTCCCCGTGGGAGGCGAGTTCCGCAAAAACCTTGCCCGTGTCGAGTCTCTCGCCGAGTTGAGCGAGTTGCTCTCCACCATCGCCGACTCGACAGAACTGGCGGAAAATGCCGATGACGCCCGCGGGCGGCAGGGCTCATCGTCCAAGGTCGCCCTCCCCGAGGGCTGGCTCGACGACCCAGAAGACGACACCGTGCCCGAAGGCGCGGAGATAGACAACAACGGAGGCTAGAAACATGGAAGCCGGTAAGACCGCTCCGCTTCGCACGGTGTACCGCGATCACTTGGAGGCGTTCTCGCACGACCTCCTGGAAATGTGCGACCTCGTCCGCGACGTGATGTCGAACGCCTCCGTTGCCCTTCTAACGCAGTCCCTCGACCATTCAGAGGAAGCACTGTCGTCTTTGGACGGGCTTGAGGAAATCCGCCAGCGGTGTGAGAACCGCAGTATGAAGCTGCTCGCCCTTGAGAATCCGGTTGCCTCAGACCTGCGCCAGGTCGTGTCCTCGATCTACATCGTCGAGGACTTCCAGCGCATGGGTGTGCTCGCAATGCACGTGGCCAACATCGCTCGGATGCGCCACCCCCACCCCGTCGTACCCGAGTCGATGGTCAGTTGTGTGGCCGAGCTGGCCCGTCTCGCCGACGACTTGGGGACAAAAACCCACGATCTTCTGGTCGACCCCGACGTCGAGGTCGGCATCACCCTGCGCGACGACGACGATGCAGTTGACGCGATGAGCAACTACATCCTCAACGCGGTAACCCACCCAAAGTGGGAGCATAGCGCCCGCGAAGCCGCCGACCTGGCGCTGTTGAGCCGCCATTACGAGCGGTACTCCGACCACTGCATCAACGTCGCGGCACGGACCGTCTTCCTCATCACCGGCCTCAAACCGGAGGCCTACTTGGAAAAGCAGTGCATCGCGGACGGTTTCGAGATGGACCAAAAACTCGCCGCCATCGAGCGCCGCTTCCGGCCGGGCCAGTCGAACAAGCCCACGCTGTAAGCGGCGCCGCGACGGCGGCGAGTGAAGTGCGGGTGTGGCTTAGCCGAAGCGGCCCGCGATGTAATCTTCGGTTTCCTTCTTCTCGGGGTTTTCGAAGATCGTGGTGGTGTCGTTGAACTCCACCAGGTGGCCCGGCTTTCCGGTCGCTTCGAGGGAGAAGAACGCCGTCTTGTCGGACACACGGGCAGCCTGCTGCATGTTGTGGGTCACGATCACGATGGTGTAGTCGTTCTTCAGCTCGTGGATCAGGTCCTCCACAGCCAGCGTGGAGATCGGGTCGAGAGCGGAGCAGGGCTCGTCCATGAGCAGCACCTCCGGGCGCACCGCAATGGCGCGGGCGATGCAGAGACGCTGCTGCTGGCCACCGGAAAGGCCGCCGCCCGGCTTGTCAAGGCGGTCCTTGACCTCTTCCCACAGGTTGGCGCCGCGCAGGGACTCCTCGGCAACCTCCTTGAGCTTCTTCTTGTTCTTCTCGCCGGAGAGCATCAGGCCCGCCACGACGTTGTCCTCGATGGACATGGTCGGGAAGGGGTTGGCCTTCTGGAACACCATGCCGATGGTGTTGCGCACGCCGACCGGGTCGACCTTCGGGCCGTAGATGTCGTGGCCGTCGAGCAGGATTTCGCCGCGGACGGAGGCGTTCGGAATGACCTCGTGCATGCGGTTGAGGGTGCGCAGCACGGTCGACTTACCGCAGCCGGACGGACCGATGAACGCGGTCACAGCCTGGGCCGGGATGTGCATGTTGACGTTCTGCACGGCGTGGAAATCGCCGTAGTAGATGTTGACGTCGTTGAGTTCGAGCTTGGACATCTGGGGTTCTCCTCAGTGGTTGTATGTAGTGGCTGTGCGCGTTACTTCTTCACCGAGAAGCGGGACGCAATGAGACGGGCCAGCAGGTTGAGAGTGATGACGAGAATGACAAGGGTAAGGGCTGCGCCCCAGAGCCTGTCCATGGCGGCGCCGGTTGCGCCAGATTTCCACATGTCGAGCATGAACAGCGGAAGCGAGGACTGAGGCTCGCCGAACAGGCCGAGCCAGTTCAGTGCCGGAGTGGAGCCGACGAGGATGAGCACCGGGGCGGACTCACCCATGACGCGGGCGACGGCGAGCATGATGCCGGTGACGATGCCCGACAGAGCGGTCGGCAGAACAATTCGCGCGATGGTCTTCCACTTCGGAACACCCAGCGCGTAGGACGCTTCGCGCAGATCCATGGGAACGATGCGCAGCATCTCCTCGGTGTTACGCACCACGATGGGCACCATGAGGAGAATCAGGGACAGCGACACCGCGAAGCCGGAGCGCTGCTGCCCCAGGACAGTGATCCACAGTGCGTAGATGAACAGGGCTGCAACGATGGACGGGACACCGGAGAGGATGTCCACCATGAAGGTGGTGATCTTGCCCAGGCGGCTTCCGTTGGCGTACTCCACGAGGTAGATCGCGGTGAACACGCCGATCGGGATGGAGAACAGGGAGGCAACCAAGGTCTGCATCAGGGTGCCGGCGATGGCGTGGAGCGCACCGCCGCCAACGCTGCGGGCGCGGACGCCGACCATATCTTCGGTCCACCAGGAGATGTCGAATACTGCGGACCAACCGCGGCCGACCACGGTGATCAGGAGCCACAGCAGTGGGATAAGAGCGATGATCATGCAGACCCACATCAGAAGGCCCATCATGGAGTTCGTCGTCTTACGGCTGCTGGAGATGTCCGTAAACGGGGTGCGCTCGACGTCAGAGACGGGGCGGTCGGCAGTCGCGGAGGTTGCGTTTCCGCCGCGGTTGTCGTTGGGGGTGTTAGAAATTGCGGTACTCATTGGTTCGCTTCTCCCCTTACTTCTTCTTGTTGACGATCGCGCGGGCAATCGAGTTGACGATAAAGGTCAGGATGAATAGCACGAGACCCGCAGCGATGTAGGCGCCGGCGCTGGTCGCGTTGTTGAACTCGGCAGAGGCGTTCGCGATGTGGGTTGCGAAGGTCGATCCGCCGTCGAAAAGCGAACCGCGGTACAGAAGACCCGGGGACACGACCATGTAGAGCGCCATCGTCTCACCGAGCGCGCGGCCGAGGCCGAGCATGGAGCCCGCGATGTAGCCGGAGAGGCCGAACGGAATGACGGTCATGCGGATGACCTCCCAGCGGGTGGCGCCGAGGGCCAGTGCAGCTTCGACCTGTCCCGGAGGGGTCTGGACGAAGACTTCGCGGGCGGTGGCGGCAATGACCGGGAGAATCATGACGGCGAGGACGATGCCACCGGTGAGCATGTTGCGGCCCGTCGCGAACGACGGGGAGTTCTGGTAGTGCGCGAACAGGAAGAAGTCGCCACCCCACGAGTTGATCCACTCGTAGAACGAGCCGAGCCTGGGGCCGAGCACCTGCGCACCCCACAGACCGAACACGATCGAGGGGACCGCAGCCAGCATGTCGACGAGTGTGCCGAGCGGGCGCACCAGCTTCTTCGGTGCGTAGTTGGAGAGGAACAGTGCGATTCCCAGTGCCACGGGCATCGCGAGCACTAGGGCGATGAGCGAGATCGTGACTGTGGAGAGAAACAGGTTCGGAATACCGAACTGCATGGCATCCAGGTTGGCGGTCTGCCACTGTCCGCGGTAGGTGAAGAAGCCGAGCAGGCCTCCCTCATTCCGCAAGAGCGGAGGAATTGCCTGCAGGAGCAGAAACAGGCCAATGGCAGCGATGATCACGGTGATGAGTGCCGAGGACGCCGTCGCGAGGAATTCGAAGACGCGGTCGCCGGGGCGCTTGACAGCCGTACCCGTCGAAGCGACGGCGGCGGTTTCAGTTTCAGGCGTTTCTGCTGCGAGGAGGGGCGTGCCAGTGGAATCGACCATCGTTGTCGGGTTGCTGACTTCGGTAGTCTCAGCGCGGCGATCATCACGGTTGGTGCCAGGCAGGTGCTTTTCAGCCATAGTCACGGTCCTTTTATGTAATTGCACGGAGCGGGTGTCACCCGCGTTAAACCTGTCGCGGTGACGCGAGGAAAACAGTCATGCATGGGAGTGCCCCCCAAGCCAGACGGATCCGGACGGGGGGCAAACTCCGGTGCAATGGAGTTGCGAAACGCGACTCTTAGCCGATTGCAGCGACGGCCTCGCGGAGGCGCTCAGCGTGGCGGCCCTGGACCGGGATGAAGCCCTCAGCAGCGAGCTCGTCGTCCTGGGAGTCGAGAGCGACGTTGAGGAAGTCCTTGACCATGTTGCTGGTCTGCTCGTCGTAGCCAGCGGAGCAAACGATCTCGTAGGTGGTCAGAACCAGCGGGTAGCTGTCAGCGGCGTTGGATGCGAACAGAGCAGCGGAGTCCACGACCATGTCGTGACCCTCGGTGGTGAACTCCATGGAGTCGAGAGCGTTGCCGACGGTCTCGGCGTTGAGCTCGACCGGGCCGTTGCCGAAGTCGATGTTGGCCATGTTCTCAGCGAAGCCAGCCTCGACGTAGGTGATAGCACCCGGGGTGGAGTTAACCTGCTCAGCAACACCGGTGGAGCCGTTGGCGCCAGCGCCGACGGTGGCCGGGAAGGCCTTGCCGGAACCGGTCCATGCACCGTCGGAAGCAGCAGCCAGGAACTTCTGGAAGTTGTCGGTGGTGCCGGACTCGTCGGAGCGGTAGATGACGGAGATGTTCTCGTCCGGAAGCTCAACGCCCGGGTTGGACTCGGCGATGGCCGGGTCGTTCCAGGAGGTGATGTTGCCCTGGAAGATGTCAACAAGGTTCTCGACGGTCAGGTTGAGCTCGTCGACGCCGTCAAGGTTGTAGGCGATAGCGACCGGGCCGATGACGAACGGCAGGTGCCATGCGTCGTTGTTGCCACAGCGCTCGTATGCTTGTGCAATCTCGTCGTCCTTCAGCGGGGAGTCGGAGCCGGCAAATTTGGCCTGGTCAGCAATGAAGTTCTTGATGCCGTTGCCGGAACCGGTGGCGTTGTAAGCGAGGTTCGCACCCGGCACCTCCTCCGAGTAGCGGGCACCGAAGTAGTCCATCGCGTTCTGCTGAGAGGTAGCACCCTCGGCGACGAGCTGGCCGGTCTGGCCGGTGAGCTCGCCTGCGACTGCGGTAGCGGTCTCGGTGGCGGTCTCAGACGCGGTGGAGGTGGCGGTAGCCCCATCCTCGGCGGCGTTCGAGCAAGCAACCAGGGAAGCGGAAGAGACGGCGACGACGCCGATGACGGTTGCAGTGCGCTTGAAATTGCGGTTCACGAGGTACCTTTCAGGTCCAATAACAGGTCATTGTCCGAGAATCGGCCCTCGTGCGAGGGCATCGCCCCTCCGCAAGGATCATGGTTAAGCCACGCCAAGCAGAATTCGGCGACGGTCCGATTTCTCACACGCGTAAAGCTACGAAACGATTGTTAACCGTTGGTATCGGTCGGGGTGAACAATCAGTTAACTTTTCAGGCAATCTCAGCCCGTTCGAATATGCGCACTTCAAACGGTTTTTATTCAGGTATGGCATACACCACATGAGATTCACTGACGCGGAATCCGAGCGCCCTGTAACGGCGAACCGCACGCTCATTATCGGACTCCACATAAAGAATAACTTTGTTCACTCCAGCCCCAACCAGGTGTTTTAGCCCCACTCCCATAACTGGCGTGCCGAGGCCACGGCCGCGAACCGCGGACGACAACCCCACCACGTATACCTCGCCTACCCCCGCGGAGTGTTGCTTCGTCCAGTGGAAGCCCGCCATGTCGCCGTCTTCGTAGAGGAACCAGACGCCCTCCGGCGAGTACCAGGCAGCACCGGTGGCGTCGCGCAACCGCTTGAGATCCCACCCTCCCTGCTCGGGGTGCCAGGAGAACGCGTCGTTGTTGACCTCGAGCCACTGCTGGTCCACGCTCTCGACCCCGTACCGCTCGACCGCCTCGGGGTACGGCAACGCCTCGACACCCTCCGGGAGGCGCACGTCCGCGGCCTGAATCAGCGCCTCCCCGGAGATCTCCATGACATAGAGCTCTCGCGTAGGTACCAACCCCAGCGAGGAGGCTGTGGCCTGGGCGCCAGGTAGATTGCCGTGCGCCCACAGCCCAGCCGCCGGATTGATCCGAAGCACCTCGGCCGCCAGGTCCTTGCCCAGGCCGCGCCGCCGCGCGTCCGGGTGGACGACAAGTTCTGCAGACCCGTCTGGGGCCAGTGCCGCCAACCCCACGAGTGCGCCGTCGACGCGCCTTTCAAGGTGCTGGTGGCCCGCGCCGCGCTCGTCGCCGCGCTCGAGACCTCGCACGAATGCCTCCGAAAACGCCGCAAACCCATCGTGTTCTTCGGCTGCCGCTAGTAGCTGAGTGCGCTCACCTGTGTCAGACATGCCACCAGGCTACGGTACAAATAGGGGTGTGGAATTCCGAGCGTGGAATAAGGTCCGGCGCCGGCGCGCGCTCGCTGCGGCGACGCTCGCCGCGCTATTGGTAGCGTCCCTCGCGTTAGTTGATGCCGCCATCGCTTCGCGCACGGAGCGCGCGCTGTCTCTCCAGGCGGTCTTACGCGACAATCTTCCCACCGCCCCGGATGTCTACATCGGCGGATTTCCCTTCCTCGCCGCCGTAGCCGCGGATTCGGTGCCGGCTGTGAGGGTCAGCTCGTTGGATGTCCCCGTCGACGGCGTCGGGGTGGTCAACGCTTCAGCGGAAGCATTCGATGTGGACATTCCGGGGGACAAGATTCTCGCCGCGGATTTCACTGGGGGCGAGGCGACCCTGGTGCGCCGAAAGATTCGCCTCGACGGTGTCGCGTTCGGAGCGTTGCTCGGGATGACCGACCTGGACATCGCCAACCCGTACGACATCTCCCCGCGCGGCGGCGTGGCAAGCCAGGCGCAGCTCATGGGTACTGTGCCTGATACCGACACCCCCGCGACGGTGGTGGTAGCGCTTCGCCTGACCGACGGCGTGTTCGAGATGCGCCCGAGCAAGCTTGTCGACGTCGCCCCCGAGGACACCGAACGAGTCCTCGACGCGTTCACGCTGACATTCGACACCCGCGACTTTCCCCTAGGTGGCCCAGCTGGACTCGTGCAGCTCTCCGGCGGCTCGATCGAGTTTTCACGCGACCGGATGAACGTCACACTCAGCCCGGAAGATTTCACTCCCCTCGCTACGCCAGCTGACCTGTAACCGAGGGTGTGCTTGCGCTTTCTCGACCGTGTCGGGCAGGTAGGTACCCTTGCACATATGGACAACAGCTTGGACAACGACAGCGCGAACACTAGCGCGAACACCACCGCGAGCCTCAACGGCAGCGAGGCCGTGAATCTGGCTGCAGAGCAGTCGAAAAGTACTGCCCACCGCAACATTCCCTCCCCCGACTTTGAGGGCTTCCCGTTGGAAGATGACACTGCCAACCTGCGGCAGGGCCCCTCGCTTCACGACGGCCTCCTTGCCCTCCTCCCCCTCGTCGGCGTCTGGTCAGGCTCCGGCCAGGTCAACGACAACGGCGACGAGTACGCGTTCGGACAGCAGCTGGTCATCTCCCACGACGGCGAGAACTACCTGCGGTTCGATTCCCGCACGTGGCGCCTCGACGAGGACGGCAATTCGACCGGCGCTGATCAGCGCGAAATCGGGTTCTGGCGGATCTCGCTGAAGGACGAAATCGAGGTCACACTGACCAACTCACGCGGCTTGGTCGAGATCATGTACGGCGAGCCCGTCAACGAGCGCGCCTGGCAGCTGGAAAGCGCCTCCACCATCGTCACGGCCACCGGCCCGGCAGCGCACGGACCCGGAAAGCGCCTCTATGGGCTTTTGCCGAACAACAACCTCGGTTGGGTGGACGAGCGCCTCGTGAATGGGGAGCTTATTCCCTATATGTCCGCCGAACTCAAGCGCGTGGCCGGCTAGCTGTCGGCGGCGTTCAGGGAGGCGTCGATAAGCGCGGCGATCTCGTCGAGGTTGTCGGGCTTGTTGAGCTTCTTGCCGTCGATGTGCGTCACGCGCACGCCACGCCGCACCGAGCTGAGCAACCAGACGGACTCGGCCGAGAACAAGTCGTCAACGTACAGCGACTTAGCTTTGCACTTCCACCCGTGCGCGGACGCGTAATCGAAGACCGCCCGCTGCGTCGTACCCGATAGGATATCCGGGCCCGGCTCCGGGGTGCGCAGCCGCGTGCCGCGCTTGACCACGAGCACCGACGACGTCGCACCTTCGAGGACCCGGCCCGTCGCCGGCTCGATATAGATAACGTCGTCGCAACCCTGGCTTTTCGCCCAGCGCAGCGCGGCCATAGTGGCGGAATAGTTCAGTGTCTTCGCACCCTGGCCGAGCCACGGTGCGGCACCCCGGCCCGTATCGATGGTGTAGCCGCGACCGGTGGTGAGCACCTTGACACCCTTGCGGCGCTGCACCTCAAGCTCGGGCTTCGGCGGCCTGACCGTGATCCACGCGGTCGGCACGCCCGTGGATTCCCGTCCGCGGGTCATCGTCCAGGTGCATGCTGCCTCGGACGGGTCGCCGGGCTGGAGCCCGCGCTCACGAACGAAATCCGCCACCGCCTCGCGCGTGGCTGAGATCCACTGCTGCTCCCTCGGCTCAGGAAGATCAAGGGCGGCAGCTGACGCCCGGAAGCGCTTCATGTGTTTATCCAGGTTGACGGCTTTTCCGTCGCGGACGAGGATCGTCTCGAAGATGCCGTCGCCGCGCGTGACGGCGGCGTCGTCCCAGAAGACGTGCGGCATGGTGGGGTTCTGTCTGCGCAGCGATCCACCAAACGGTTCCACGAGGTAGATCACCGGCGGCGGGGGCAGAAGCGAGGGGGCCATGTCTTTCCATTATGCACGTATGATCGGGGCCGTGACTGAGGAAAACGTGGTTGATCTGTTGCCCTACCGTTCTCCGCTTCTCGCCCGTGATGGCGCCGCCGAGTTGCCGGATGCTGAGGCATCGCTTCTCGACGCCACAGGGGTCGCGTGGCACTACGGCGATCCACTCGGTGAACAGCACGCGATCGCGCACCAGCCGGTCATGGTGGACCGCTCTCACCGGCGAGTTCTGCGTGTCTCGGGTCCCGATGCCGCGACTTTTCTTAACAACTTGCTCTCGCAGAAGCTTATCGACGTCACTGCGGGCTTCTCCGCAGCAGCGCTCGACCTCGACATGCAGGGCCATATCCTGCACCACGTAGACGTGTACGCGGACGGTTCAGCCTTCTACCTCGACATGCCTAGCTACCAGGCGCGCAGCCTGATCGACTTCCTTGAGCGCATGGTGTTCTGGTCGGAGGTCACGATCGACGAAGCCGACCTGGCCATCCTGACAGTCCTCGCCCCGGCCGGCTCCGGATCCGGCTCCAGCACCGCGCTCAAAGCTGTCGACGCTGTCGACGCCGTCTTCACACGATCAATTCCTGGCTGGGGCCGCGTGGACAGGTTCGATGTCGCCGTGCGACGCGACGACCTGACGGCGGCGGCCGACGCGTTCGTCGCCGCGGGCGGGACACTCGCGGGGCTCATGGCGTTTACTGCCGAGCGTGTGTTTGCCGGCGAGCCCGAACTGCGGGCCGACTTAGATGAGAAGTCCATCCCCCACGAGGCCCCCATGCTAATCAACCGGGGTGAACACATCGGCGCAGTCCACCTTGAAAAGGGCTGTTATCGCGGGCAGGAGACAGTCGCACGGGTGGAAAACCTCGGCCGTTCTCCGCGCCTTCTCATCCTGTTGCATCTCGACGGATCCGCGCCCGTCGAGCCTGCCACCGGCGCGCAGATCACCCTAGGCGGCAGAAAGGTGGGCCGGCTCGGAACCGTCGTGCACGATGCCGACTACGGTCCCGTCGCGCTCGCGTTGGTGAAACGATCCGCCCTTGGTGGCGCCGGTGAGGTCACCATCGCCGGCGATGTCGAGGTCGCCGCGCGCGTCGATCCGTCCTCGCTCCCCCGCGATGAGGGCGACCACGCGGGACGTCGCGCTGTGGAGAGCCTGCGCGGCCGCGAGTGAGGGTGCGGGCGTTTTAGCAGGTCAGGTGCCGTTGCAGATTTTTTTTGGACGACAGGCTATTATGTTCCACAGGACAAAATCAGAACATAATTTTCAGAGGCCGCCCTTATTAACCGGGTCGCCCAAAGAAACCACCTCAAGGGGGTCACGCCATGGGTCGCGGACGCGCCAAAGCAAAGCAGACCAAGGTTGCTCGCCAACTCAAGTACAACACTCCTGACATGGACCTCGAGTCCCTGCAGCGAGAGCTTGCCGGCCAATCCCCCCGCGATGACTGGGATGACAGCGACGACAACGACGATCCTTACGCCGATTACGGCAACTGGGGCGCCAGCCGCTAAACCAGCCGCCGCGCACGGCACCGCATAAACCCCGGGTCTGTCCACCCGGGGTTTCGTCGTTTCTAGTAGTGCGGGTGGTTGCCGGTCAGCGTGGCGCGGGCGGTCTCGCCGTCCTCGGCGCGACGGACCTCGCCGAGCACCCAGCTGTCCACGTGGCGCGCGGCAAGAATGGCCAGCGCCCTGTCGCGGTCCTCAGGGGCGACAACGGCGACCATGCCGACGCCCATGTTGAACGTCTTCTCCATCTCGGAGTCCGGCACCTGGCCGATAACGCGGATCGTGCGGAAAATCTGTGCCGGGGTCCAGGACCCACGGTTCATCTCCGCCACCTTGCCCTCAGGGATGATGCGCTCCATGTTGCCGACGAGGCCGCCGCCGGTGACGTGGCAGAACGTGCGCACCTCGCACTCGCTGGCCAGTTCGAGGCAGTCGAGGGCGTAGATACGGGTCGGCTCGAGGAGTTCCTCGCCGAGGGTGCGGCCAAGCTCTTCCATGTGCCCGTCGAGGGCCAGTCCGCCGCGCTCGAGCAGGACGTGGCGCGCCAGGGAGTAACCGTTGGAGTGCAGACCCGAGGACTTCATGCCGATGATGACGTCACCCTCGCGGACGCGGTCCGGCCCGAGCAGCTCGTCAGCTTCGACGACACCGACAGCGGTGGCGGAGACGTCGTAGTCCTCTGGGTCCATTACGCCCGGGTGCTCAGCGGTCTCGCCGCCGAGCAGGGCACAACCCGCCTGGACGCAGCCTTCTGCGATGCCGGCGACGATCTCGGCGACCTTCTCCGGGACGACCTTGCCCACGGCGATGTAGTCCTGCAAAAACAGCGGCTCGGCGCCACAAACGACAAGGTCGTCGACGCACATGGCGACTAGGTCGATGCCGATGGTGTCGTGCTTGTCCATTGCCTGGGCCACCGCGAGCTTGGTGCCCACACCGTCCGAGCCAGCCGCGAGCAGCGGCTCGCGGTACTTACCCAGGGCGAACAGGCCGGCGAATCCGCCGAGCCCGCCGCGAACCTCCGGGCGGCTGGCACGCTTGGCCAGCGGGGCGAACAGCTCGACGGCCTTGTCGCCGGCCTCGATGGAGACGCCGGCGGCTTCGTAGGAAACGGGCGTGGTGTCGTCAGTGGGCCTCGTCATTGTTTAGTTCTCACCTTTCTGGAGACGGCGAACGAGATCGGCGTTGGGGTTTCCCTCGGGAAGTCCGAGCGGGTAGGTACCGGTAAAGCATGCTGCGCAGAGTGAGTCGGCGGGCTGCTCCGTGGAGGCGATCATGTCCTCGGTGGAAACGAACGCCAGGGAGTCGGCTCCGATCATGGTGCGGATCGACTCGCTGATTGCCGCGTCATCTCCCCCGCCACCATTGTTCGCGATGAGCTCGCCCGGGCTGGCGAAGTCGATGCCGTAGAAACACGGCCACTTCACCGGCGGCGAGGCGATACGGACGTGCACCTCGGCAGCGCCAGCCTCGCGCAGGAGCTTGACCAGTTTGCGCTGGGTGTTACCACGAACGATGGAGTCGTCGACCACCACGAGCTTTTGGCCCTCAATAATCTCACGAACCGGGTTGAGCTTCAGGCGCAAACCCAGCTGGCGCAGGGTGTCGGATGGCTGGATGAAGGTGCGCCCCACGTAGGCGTTTTTCATCAGGCCCTGCTTGAACGGAATGCCCGACGCTTCGGCGTATCCGATCGCGGCCGGGGTGCCGGATTCGGGCACGGGCATGACCAAGTCGGCGTCGACAGGCGCGACGCGCGAGAGCCGACGGCCGATTTCGATGCGGGTGGCATGGACCGAACGGCCCTCAATGATGGAATCGGGGCGCGCGACGTAGACGTACTCGAAAACACAGTGGGCGCGCGGCGTGGAGGCGAAACGCTCCGTGTGAACCCCGGAGGCGTCGATGGCGATGAGTTCGCCTGGTTCGATGTCGCGTACGAAGGTCGCGCCGACGATGTCGAGAGCACACGTCTCGGAGGCTACGACCCAACCGCGGTCGAGGCGGCCGAGCGCGAGCGGGCGAACACCGTGGGGGTCGCGCGCGGCGTAGAGGGTGTGGCCATCGGTGATCATGAAGCAGAACGCGCCCTTGACGCGGGGAAGGAGGTCCCGGGCTGCGTCGAGAAGCGATGCGTCCTCACGGATCGCGTCGGCAAGAAGCGCGGAGACGACCGCCGTGTCCGACGACGAGCCCTGCCCTTCCACGCCCTGGGCGGGGATGAGCTTGCGAGCTATAGCCTCGTCCTGCAGCTCCTGATAGTTGATCAGGTTGCCGTTGTGCGCGAGCGCCACGTCGGTACCGTTGGGCGAGGTGCGGAACATCGGCTGGACGTTTTCCCAGTTGTTGCCGCCGGCCGTGGAATAGCGGGTGTGGCCGATCGCCACGTCGCCCTGCAGGGCGTCGAGGACGGACTCGTCGAAGACCTGGGAAACCAGGCCGGTGTCCTTGAACACCACGATGTTCTCGTGGTCCCCGACCGCAATTCCAGCACCTTCCTGCCCGCGGTGTTGCAGGGCGAAAAGGCCGAAGTAGGTGAGCTTGGATACGTCTTCGCCAGGGGCCCATACGCCGAAGACACCGCACTCCTCGCGAGGTGCGTCGTCTGCGTTGGTCGCCGCGCGGGTTGGCGCGGGGCCTGAATGAACCCCGGTATTCACGGTTTGCACCTGCCCCACTCTAGTGGATTAACCGCGCTCTAGGGCAATTACTGGCAGCCCCGCCGCAACCTCCCCGGCACGCGAACCGCTCACATCGACGCGCCCCTGCGCAATCTCCTCCTCGAGCGTGCTCAACCCCGCCGCCAATCGCAGCCACGTCTCGGCATCGCACTCGACCACGTTCGGCGGGGTACCGCGCGTGTGGCGCGGCCCGTCGACGCATTGCACGGCAACAAACGGGGGGACTCGCAGCTCGACCGAGTGTCCGGGCAGTTCGGCGGCCAGGGTACGGGCGGTGCGACGGCAGGCGTCGGCAAGCAGTGCCCTCGCGGGGGTTTGGTCGACCTCACCGCGCAGCCACGGGGCGATTGCTTCTACGGCGCTGCGGGTCAGGAGCGGATCGTTCTTGGCAGCCATGGCCCCCATGATAAAAGTCGCCGCACCTATACAAGAATCCGCATTAGGATGTCCGCCATGACAGCAGCCGATACAGCAACAGGTAAGTCACCCGAGATCACCTTGCGTTTCATGGCCGCGCCTAACGACGTGATCGTGGCCGGCGCCCAGGGCGTATCAGGCGGACGCGTGCTCGAGTGGATTGACAAGGCCGCCTACGCCTGCGCCGCGCAGTGGTCCGGAACCTATTGCGTCACCGCCTACGTCGGCCACATCCACTTCACCCGCCCCATCCCCTCGGGCCACATGGTGGAGATCCGCTCGCGGATCGCCATGACCGGGCGCTCATCGATGCACATTGTCAACGAAGTACTCTCCGCCGACCCGCGCGAAGGCGTGTTCACCCGCGCCTGCGATTGTTTGGTGATCTTTGTGGCCAAGGACCCGGCCACGGGAAAGCCGATGCAGGTACCGACGTTTGTCGCCACGACGGACGAGGAAAAGCGCGTCGAGGCCGCGGCGCTGTCGCGCATTGAACTGCGCAAAGACATCGAAGCTCAGATGCTCGAGCAGAGCTACACGGAAGATTCCACGGCACCGCGGGTGGTGCACCGCTTCTTGGCCAAGCCCACCGACGTGAACTGGGGCGGCAACGTCCACGGTGGTACCGCGATGGAATGGATCGACGAGGCCGGTATTAACTGCACGATGGAATGGTCGGGCGAGCGCACCGTTGCCGTCTACGCCGGCGGCATCCGTTTCTACAAGCCCATCTCCATCGGAGATCTCATCGAGGTCGACGCGCGCGTCACACGCACCGACGCCCGCTCCATGCACGTCGCAGTCCAAGTCCGTTCCGGCAGCCCGCGGGCCAGCCGCAGCGAGCTGAGCATGGCGATCCACGCGACATTCACCTACATCGGCGTGGACATCGACGGCCAGCCGCTTCCTGCCCGCCCGTTTACACCGCGCACGGACGAGGACCGCCGCCTGTGGGAGCACACCCAGGCGCTGCAGGATCTGCGCGCAGAGTACACCCCCATCCCGCTCGTGAAACCAGAAGCCGCAAAGCAACGCATCGACTAGCACGCCCGGCTTTGACCCGCACCGCCACCCGCAAAAACAAAGGAGGGTGCCCCGGCCGCAGTGGCCGGGGCACCCTCTTGTGGTGCGCTCACCCCCGGGTGCCGGAGGTGTGAGCGCTACACCGCTGCGTTCGGCGCGGTGGCCTGGTTGAACTGCTCGGGCATCGTGGACGCCCACGCGCGCTCGAGGTCCGCCATAGAGACGGTCTCGCCAGCGACGGTGATGTCACCGGTGGAGGTGGTCGAGCCGATCACGGCAGCCGGGATGCCCAGCTCGTTTGCCCGCGCGATGACACCGTCGACGCGATCTGCAGTCGCTGCGACGAGCACGCGCGAGGCGGACTCGGAGAACAACGCCGTGAAAGCGTCCTCGTGCACTGCCCCGAGGTCGAGCTCGGCACCCTTGCCGGAGCCCTGCAGCAGCTCGAACACGGCCTGGGACAGGCCGCCCTCGGACAGGTCGTGAGCGGCGTTAATGCCCGCGTGGTCGGCGAAGAACTCGCCCAGGCGGCGCTCATTGGCCAGGTCCACCTGCGGGGGCAGGCCAGCCAGGCGTGCCTCGCCGGTAGAAGAGATGTCCTGCCACACGGATCCGCCAAACTCGTCGCGTGTCTCACCGAGGAGGATCAGCTTGTAGTCCTCAGCCTGCCGGGTCACGCGGTTGCGCACGGTGTTGGTGACATCCTCGATGACGCCGAGGACGCCAACGACCGGGGTCGGCAGGATCGGGGTGTCGCCCGTCTGGTTGTAGAAGGAGACGTTGCCTCCGGAGACGGGGATTTCGAGCTCGTGGGCGCCGTCGGCAAGTCCGTGCACGGCCTCGCGGAACTGCCACATCACAGTCGGGTCCTCGGGGGAGCCGAAGTTGAGGCAGTTGGTCACGGCGACCGGGGTCGCACCGGTGGTCACCACGTTGCGGTAGGCCTCGGCCAGCGCCAGGCGTGCACCCATGTTCGGGTCGAGGTAGGTGTAGCGGCCCGATGCGTCGGCCGAGATGGCCACACCGCGGGAGGTTTCCTCGTTGATGCGCAGCACGCCGGAGTTGGCGTACTTGGCCTGCACGGTGTTGCCGCGGACGTAACGGTCGTACTGCTCGGTGATGAAGTCGCGCGAGCACAGGGCCGGGGATGCGACCATCTTCAGCCACGCCTCAGCCAAGGGCGTCTGCTTATCGACGTCACCTGCGGCCTGCACCTTGTCCAGCCAGTCCGGGCGGGTGAACGGGCGCTCATAGACCGGGCCCTCGTCGATGCTCGTCGGCGGCGCGTCGAGAACGAGCTCGCCGTTGTGGAACACGAGGTAGCGGTCCTTTTCGTCGGTCACCTCGCCAATGACGGCGGCGTTGACGTCCCACTTGGCACAGATCTCCATGAAGCGGTCGACGTTGTCCGGGGTGACCACGGCGCACATGCGCTCCTGGGACTCGGAGGCGAGAATCTCCGCCGCGCTCATGTTCTCAGCGCGCAGGGGCACGGCGTCTAGGTCAACGCGCATGCCACCGTCGCCGGCAGACGCCAGCTCCGAGGTGGCGCAGGCGAGTCCGCCGCCACCGAGGTCCTGGATGCCCACCACGACACCGGCCTGGTACAGGTCGAGGCAGCACTCAATAAGCACCTTTTCCGCGAACGGGTCGCCCACCTGAACGGCGGGGAGCTTGCGCTCCTCACCTTCTTCGAAGGTGGCGGAGCCGAGCACGGACACGCCACCGATGCCGTCGAGGCCGGTACGGGAACCGAAGAGGACGACCTTGTTGCCGGTACCGGAGGCGAAGGCGAGCTTGAGGTCCTCGACCTTGAGCGTGCCGACGCAAAGTGCGTTGACCAGCGGGTTGCCAGCATAGGCCTCATCAAAGACGGTCTCGCCACCAATGTTGGGTAGACCCAGGGAGTTGCCGTAGCCGCCGATTCCGTGGACCACACCCGGGAGAACACGCTTGGTGTCGTCGGCGTCCAGCGGGCCGAAGCGCAGCTGGTCCATCACCGCGATCGGGCGCGCACCCATCGCCATAATGTCGCGGACGATGCCACCGACGCCGGTCGCCGCACCCTGGTAGGGCTCGACGAAGGACGGGTGGTTGTGGCTTTCCACACGGAAGGTAACGGCGTCGCCGCCCCCGATGTCGACCACGCCAGCGTTCTCGCCGATACCGGCGAGAATCTTCGAGGCCATCTCTTCAGTCATGGTCTCGCCGAAGTAGCGCAGGTGCACCTTGGAGGACTTGTACGAGCAGTGCTCCGACCACATCACGGAGTACACGGTCAGCTCCGCGTCCGTCGGGCGGCGCCCGAGGATGTCGCGGATGCGCTGGTACTCGTCGTCCTTGAGGCCGAGCTCCGCGTAGGGCTGCGCCAGGTCCGGGGTGGCCTGGGCGTTCTCGACGGTGTCGTTGCGCACGGCAGAAGTGTTTGCGTTGCCAGTCACGTCTTTAGGCTCCGATCGAAGAAATGGCGGACAGGAACAGGCCGAGGCCGTCGGTGGACGGGCCGGTGAGATCTTCAACGGCGTGCTCCGGGTGCGGCATGAGGCCGACGACACGGCCGGTGGAGTTGGTCACGCCGGCAATCGAGTTGAGCGAACCGTTGAAGTTGTCGGTGTAGCGGAAGACCACGCGGCCTTCCTTCTCCAGCTCCTCGATCGTCTCGGCGGAGGCCTGGTAGCGGCCCTCACCGTGCTTGGCAGGAACGAGGATCTTGGAGCCCTCGTCAAAGTGCGAGGTCCACGCGGTCTCGGTGTTCGCCACCTCAAGGTAGGTATCCACGCAGTGGAAGTTGAGGTTCTGGTTGCGGGTCAGCGCGCCCGGCAGCAGGCCGGACTCGGTGAGAATCTGGAAGCCGTTGCAGATGCCGAGCACGGGCATGCCCTTGCCAGCCGCCTCGACGACTGCCTTCATCATGCGCGCCTGCGCGGCGATGGCGCCGGAGCGCAGGTAGTCGCCGTAGGAGAAGCCTCCGGGAACGACCACGGCGTCGACACCGGTGAGATCATCGTCGTCGTGCCACAGCGGCTTCGCCTCCGCCCCTGCGAGGCGGACGGCGCGCAGCGCGTCGACGTCGTCAAGCGTGCCAGGGAACGTGATGACACCGATGGTTGCCGTCATCGAACAACCTCGAAGTCCTCGATGACGGTGTTCGCGAGGAGGGTTTCGGCGACGCGCTGGAGTTCCTCGTCGGTGACAGAATCGTCCACCTCAATCTCAAAGCGCTTGCCCTGGCGGACGTCCTCGACACCGCTCACGCCAATACGGCCGAGCGCGCGCAGGACCGCCTGGCCCTGCGGATCAAGGATTTCTGCCTTGGGCATGACATTTACCACGACACGTGCCATGAGTTTCCTTCTCTAGTTGGAGTCCACAATGGGAAGTCAAAGGCGTCCAAAGACAGCGCCAAGTATATAGGACGCGCTGGTAAAACCCAGAAAACCCGTGACCTGTCCCCCACTTGCCGCCCTCAGGTTCCCGTGAGGTTCCCATGGTGTGAACCGAGAGTGAATTCTTCGCTACGAACTGAGCGCGCTTTTGCGCGTCCTACCTAATCTGAGCGCGGTATGTCTCTCCCCCAGGGTCGACGCACGCCTGCCCTCTCCCCCTCTTGCACCAAAGGTTATCTATGTCTCACACCCCTCGCCGCATTATGTCCGCCGCGGTCGCCATCGCACTGGCCGCTGGAACCGTCACCGTCGCCCCACAGCGCGCCACCGCCGCGATCGACGGCTCCACCGTTGTCATCTCCGAGGTCTACGGAGGTGGCGGCAACAACGGATCCGTCTACTCCAACGACTTCGTCGAGCTATTCAACCCGACCGACATCGACATCGACATCACCGGCTGGACGCTGAAGCAGAAGTCCTCCAAGGGCAACGTCGGCGCCTCGGTCGTCTTGTCCGGCGTCGTCCTGGCAAGATCTCACTTCCTTATTCAAGGTACGGCGGGCACCGTAACCACCGGCGAGCTTCCGGCTCCGGACCTCGAGGCCGCTTTCAACTTCGCCGGTTCCTCGGCTATCGCCGAGCTTATCGACGCCACCTCCGAGCGCGTCGACCTCGTCGGCTGGGGCGCGGCCACCGAGTTTGAGACTGCCCCCGCCGCGGGCACCCAGAACGCCACATCCATCCAGCGCCTCGACCCGGCCGCGGACACCGACGACAACTCCGCCGACTTCGCGCCCGGCGCGCCAACCCCGACGGCCTCCGGCGACGAAGCGCCGACCGACCCGGTTGATCCAGTTGACCCGGCTGATCCGGAGGCGATCACCCCCATCGCCGCGATCCAGGGCACGGGCGAGATCTCCCCGCTCGTCGACCAAACCGTCACCACCGAGGGCGTCGTCACCGCCGTCTACGACGAGGGAGGCAAGAACGGCTTCTTCCTCCAGACTGCTGGCACGGGCACGACAGTCAAAGGCGAGGGCGACGCGTCCGACGGCATCTTTGTTTACATGGGCAACCACACCCAGTTCCCGCAGCGCGGCGCATCCGTGCGCGTCACCGGCACGGTGAGTGAGTACTACCAGCAGACGCAGATCTCGGTTGCGTCGCTAAGCGAGCTCCCCGACCCCCTCGACGCTCCCGTGGCCCTGGAGCTGGATGTCCTGCCTGCCGGCGACTCCGCCCGCGAACCCTTCGAGGGAATGCTGGTGCGCCCCGCCGGTGCGTACACCGTGACGGACAACTACAGCCTCAACAACACCGGCGACCTCGGCCTGGCTCCGGGCACGACGGCGCACCGCACGCCGACCGACGTTGTCCTCCCGGGTGATGCCGCCCGCGAGCTCGCTGCCCGCAACGACTCCGAGGTCGTCTACCTCGATGACGGGCGCACCCGTAACTACTTCCGCACGGATAAAATGACCCCGCTGCCCTACCTGGTCACCTCCGACGCCGGCATCAAGGCCATCCGCACCGGCGATGTCGTGGACTTCACCACCGACGTGGTCGTGGACTACTCCTTCGACCAGTGGCGCTTCCAGCCGCTGCAGCCCATCACCGGCAAGAACCAGTCCGACGAGCTGCCGATTACCTGGGAAGACTCGCGCGCAGCCGCCTTTGAGGTGCCCTCGACAGTCCAGGGCGACAACTCCATCGGCTTCTTCAACGTGCTCAACTACTTCACCACCCTGGGTGAGGACACCACTGGTTGCTCCTCCTACAAGGACATGTACAACACCCCGGTCGGCACCAACAACTGCCGGGTCCGCGGCGCGTACTCCCAGGACGCGTTCCAGGATCAGCAGGCAAAGATCGTCACGGCGATCAACAAGCTCGACACGGACGTGCTCGGACTCTCCGAGATCGAGAACACGGCCGCAGTCACGGGTAACCCGGCCCGCCGCGACGAGGCGCTCGCCGCGCTTGTCGACGCCCTCAACAGCGCCGCCGGCCACACCCGCTGGGCCTACGTTGCCGCGCCGACCACCCTTCCTGCCAGCGAGGACGTCATCCGCGTCGCCTTCATCTACGACCCGGCGGCGGTGCAGCCGGTTGGCGAGTCCCGCATCTTCGATGACGGCGCCTTCACCGGCACCGCACGTCAACCGCTCGCCCAGGCCTTCGAGCCGGTCGGCGGCGGCGATGACTTCGTCGCCGTGGTCAACCACTTCAAGTCCAAGGGCAGCGTCGCACACGGCGACGCAGACTCCGGCGACGGCCAGGGCAACAACGCCAACCTGCGCGTTTCCCAAGCCACCGCGCTTCTCCAGCGCTTCCGCGCGCAGCAGGACTGGACTGACCTGCCCGCCTTCCTCATCGGCGACTTCAACGCCTACACGATGGAGGACGCGATGACCACGCTTGCCGACGGCGGCTTCGACATCGTCCACACCGATAAGGACTTCGACCAGGCCTCCTACCAGTTCGGTGGGGAGCTCGGCTCCCTCGACCACGTCCTGGCCAACTCCCCAGCGCAGGCCCTCGTGCGAGACTCGGCTGTGTGGAACATCAACGGCGACGAGTCCGTGGCGTTCGAGTACTCGCGCCGCAACTACAACGTCCAGGACTTCTTCGGCGACGGCTCGGACCCGCTCTACGGCTACGGCAACCCGTTCCGCTCCTCGGACCACGACCCCGTAAAGGTCGGGTTCGACCTCGTCACGACCACCGAGCCGACCACCACGACACCGGTCACCACCGCACCGTCCACCACGACGGCCCCGACCACCACGACGAGCTCACCCAGGCTGACGACCGTGTCCAAGCCGTCTTCATCGGCGAGCTCCGATCGTCTTCCTCCTCCAACGGGTCGTCGTTCATCAACCCGCTGGCCATCATCTGGAACATCATCCAATCGATCTTCGGCGCACTGAGGTCGCTGTTTAAGCTCTAGGATTAGCCAGCACAATAATGGCGCCACCACCTGAACAGGTGGTGGCGCCATTCTCGTCGTAAAGCGTGAGCTCAATGCCGCGCGTGGCTCGTACCACGCCACTACGGACCCTACGGCAGGAACGTGCGGTAGTCCGCTGGCACCGCACCGTGCGACGCCGCCCCCACGGCAGCGTCCAGAAAGTCCGACCGGACCTTCTTGCTTCCCAACTCCCTGCCCGAGACAGACAAGCGGATGGTGTTGCCCTTCGCCGCGCCCCGTTCAGCGGCGCGGATGACGTTGCGACGCCACCACTTCGCGGCGCCGAACCCCTCGCCCACCGACAGGTTGCGGCACCGGTGAAACTCTCCCGAGTCGACAATGTGCAAGCCCTTCGTCGAGGCGACGAGCTCGAAACCGAAGTCGCCCACTACGTCGAGCGTGCCCTCGGAAAGCTGCCAGCGCGGCGGGGCGAAGATGTCGAAGGTGAAGCCGATCGAGCTCATCTGCCGCGTCGCCCCCTTGAGCCGCAGGCGCGCCTCATGTGCGCCGAGGGTGGCGAATTCGGAGCGCCGGCCCTGAGCAGGCTGGTCGAAGCCGTTGAGGATGAGCGCCCGGCCTGCCTTGCGCTGCTCGTCGAGCCAACCGCGTGTCTTTGTGTCCTTAGACAGGTGCCACTTCTTGTCAACATGCGGGGCGACCAGAAGCGAAACGGGGATCTCGGCGCGATCTAGCTCAGAAACGACAACGGCCACGTCGTCGACTGTGGCGTCAAATATCGAAGACACCGAGACGAGGACGTGGCCGGGCATGAAGGAAATTATCGCACAGTCTGGGTCGTCCCGCCGGTCGAGTTGTCGGCGCCCTGGTAGGCAGCCAGGTCGACCTGCGGCGTCGGCTGCAAGTGCTCCGTGGCGGGGTTTTCCACCGTCGGGTTGGACAGATCAACGTCGTGGTCGACGGAGCTGGGAACGTACGGATCCTCACCGGAAAGCACGCGGCGGACCTGGGCGTGGTCGACGGTATGGGTCCAGGTACCAACCACCACGGTTGCAATCGCGTTGCCGGCGAAGTTGGTCAGCGCACGGGCCTCAGACATGAAGCGGTCGATACCGACGACGATGCCGACACCGGAGATCAACTCGGGGCGGAATGCCTGCAGGCCGGCGGCCAGTGTGGCCAGGCCGGCGCCGGTGACACCGGCGGCACCCTTGGAGGCGATGATCATGAACACCAGCAGCGAGACCTGCTCGCCCATGGACATCGGCATGTTCATCGCGTCGGCGATGAAGATCGAGGCCATGGTCAGGTAGATCGCGGTGCCGTCCAGGTTGAAGGAGTAACCGGTCGGAACAACCACGCCGACGGTGGACTTGTCCACGCCGAGGTGCTCCATCTTGCGCATCAGGTTCGGCAGCGCCGACTCGGAGGAAGAGGTAGCCAGGATGAGCAGGAACTCGCGGCCGAGGTACTTGAACAGCGAGAAGGGGTTGACGCGGGCGACGACCATGAGGACGAGGCCGAGAACGCCGAAGACGAAGAGGAAGCAGGTGAGGTAGAACGCGCCCATCAGCACGATCATCTGCACCACGGCCTTGAAACCGGTCCTACCCACGACGGCGGAGATGGCGCCGAACGCGCCGATCGGAGCGAGCCACAGGATCCAGCCGAGGATCTTAAAGATCAGCTTCTGCAGGTGAGCGACGAACGCGAGGATCGGCTCGCCCTGCTTACCCATGGACTGCACGGCAAAGCCGACGAGCAGGCCGATGAACAGGATCTGCAGAACAGAACCGGAAGTGAAGGCGGAGAAGAAGGACTGCGGGATGATGCTCTGGACGAACCCGATCAGTCCGTGGGAGTTCTCCGCAGCCATCTCGGCGTAGCGTGCACCCTCGCCGGAGGTCGAGGCGATGTCGAGGCCCTCACCCGGCTTGATCAGGTTGCCCACGCCGAGGCC
Organism: Corynebacterium sp. LK2510; assembly: GCF_040946405.1. Classification (NCBI taxonomy): domain Bacteria; kingdom Bacillati; phylum Actinomycetota; class Actinomycetes; order Mycobacteriales; family Corynebacteriaceae; genus Corynebacterium; species Corynebacterium sp. LK2510. The sequence goes on from NZ_JAYWLR010000005.1 coordinate 31,831, forward strand.
GATGGCCAGCGCCAGGGTCGACATGACGATGAAGTAGAGCAGCGCGAGACCGCCGGTCTTGCCCACCGTTGCGGCGGAGCGGACCGAACCGATGCCCAGGACGATGGTGCAGAAGATGACCGGCGGAACGATCATCTTGATCAGGAAGACGAAGCTGTCGCCGATCGGCTTGAGCTGGACTGCGATGTCCGGGGCGACGAGGCCTAGGGCGATGCCGCCGACCACGGCCGCGATGACGGCGATGTAGAGCCAGTGGGTGCGGTCGCGGCGCTGCTTCGGCTCCGCGATCTGAGGGGTCGAGGGCACCGAGGCGCCGCCCGGCTGGGAAATGGGGGTGGACATGTTGGCCTCCACGTGTGAAAGGGGCGTAAAAATCATTTAATTTCTACGCTATGGCGACCCACATCACATAATCCGGACGTGCGGGAAGGCCGGAAGGGGAGTATTTTTACCCCCGCTCCGCACCGCTGCGAGTGAGGGTCCAGGCGTATTCGAAGGCTGTTTGCTTCCAGCGGTCGTAGCGCCCGGACACGCCGCCGTGGCCGGCTTGCATCTCCGTCTTCAGCAGGATCTCTCCACCGGTGGCCTTTTCCCTCAGTTTTGCCACCCACTTCGCCGGCTCCACGTACAGCACACGGGTGTCGTTGAGGCTGGTCACAGCGAGAATGTTGGGGTAGTTCTTCTCTGTAACGTTCTCGTAGGGCGAGTACGTCGCCATGTAGTCGTAGACCTGCGAGTCGTGGTACGGGTCGCCCCATTCTTCCCATTCCGGCACGGTCAGCGGCAGCTCGGGTTTGAGGATGCTTGTTAGTGGGTCAACGAAAGGAACGATCGCCTGGATGCCGGCGAATTTCTCGGGGGCCATGTTGGCCACCGCCCCCATGAGCAGCCCGCCGGCGGAGCCGCCCTCGGCCACGAGTTGGCCGTAGGTGGTCACTCCCGCATCGACGAGAGCGTCGGCGCAGGCGATGAAGTCGGTGAAGGTGTTGATCTTCTTCATCATCTTGCCGTCGTCGTACCAGGACCTACCCATTTCTCCGCCGCCGCGCACGTGGGCGCACACCCACACCATGCCGCGGTCAAGCAGCGACAAACGCGCTACGGAAAAACCCGGGTCGTTGGAGGCTTCGTACGAGCCGTAGCCGTAGAGCAGTGTCGGACGCGCGACCGAGAGATCCAGGTCCGCGCGGTGCACAACGGACATCGGCACCTGGGTGCCATCGGGGGCGGTGGCCCACATGCGCTTTGCGACGTACTCCGACCGGTCGTATCCCCCGAGCACCTCCTGTTCCTTCAGCAAGGTGAACTCGCCGGTGGCGACGACGTAATCGAAGACCTGGGAGGGCTGGGTGTAGGAGGAGTAGACGATGCGCACCACCGGCGCGTCCCACTCGGGGTTGCCGCCGAGCGAGACGGTGTAGAGGTCCTCGGAGAACTGAAGCTCGCGGAAATCCCCGATGGTGTCCCCGACCGTCGCCACGGCAAGGCGGTTGATGCCGCCGGAGCGGTACGCGCAGAACATGAAGTCGCGGTAGGAATCGATTCCCTCGACGCGCATGTCGTCGCGGTGTGCCACGAGCACGTCGAGCTTATTAAGCGCCACGATCTCACCCACCGGGCACACACCGACGGAGAAGTTCGGCCCGGAGGCGTTGTGGGTAACAACCCAGTGCGCGCGGCCGGCGACCTCGAGGTAGTCGATGTCGTACTCGACGCCCTGCTCGCGGGGCCAGAGCACCTCAAACTCGCTTTCCGGGTTGTCGAGCGACAACACGGCCCATTCGCTGGTTGTCTTCGACCCGGTGGAAATGTAGAGGAACTTCTCCGCGCGGTCCGCGCCGATCGAGACTCCGAAGCGCTCGTCTGCTTCCTCGTAGACCAGCACGTCCGCGCTGGCGGGCGTGCCCACGCGGTGGCGCCACACTTGGTACGGACGCCAGGCATCGTCGACGCGGGTGTAGAACAGGTAGTCCTCGCCGGCCCAGGTGGCGCCGTAAAAGACGTTGTCGAGGGTGTCGTCGAGAAGCTCACCGGTGGTGAGATCCTTGATGCGCAGCTGGAAGCGTTCGTCGCCGGCGGTGTCTGTAGAAAACGCGAGGAATCTGCCCGAGGTGGTTACGCTGGATGCGCCGAGCGAGAAGAACTCGTGGCCCTCGGCCAACTCGTTGAGGTCGAGCAGGACCTGCTCGCCGGGAAGCGGGGACCCGTCCTCCGGAACGACCGGGGCGGTCCACGGCTGTGCGACGTCCGCTGGCACGCGGCAGCTCAGGCCGTAGCTTTGGCCTTCGACCATGCGGCCGTAGTACCACCACTGCCCCTGGCGCTGTGGGACGGACATGTCCGTCTCCTTCACCCGCGACTTGATCTCGCCGAAGATTGCCTCGCTGAGCTCGTCGAGATTTGCGGTGCGCTGCCTCGTATAAGCGTTCTCCGCCTCGAGGTACGCGATCGTCTCCGCGGAATCCTTGTCACGCAGCCACTCGTAGTCGTCCACGAAGTCCCGGCCGTGGAAGGAGCGGGTCACGGGGTGTTTCGCCGCGTGCGGAGGGCGGCTGTCCGGCATGGAGCTGTGTGCTGTCATGCCGGACGAGTGTACCCGTTTCGGGCTAGGCCCTCACGCCCGGCCAGTCAGCGAACTTCCTGCCGCTGAGGCGCTCATACGCCTCGACGTAGCGCTCGCGCGTCGCCTCGACGACCGAGCCCGGCAGCTCCGGCGGGAGATCCCCCGATGCCGGGTCCCAGCCCGACTTCGGGCCGGTCAGCCAGTTGCGGACGTACTGCTTGTCAAAGCTCGGCTGCACGCGACCCTCCTCGTAGGAATCGGCCGGCCAGTAGCGAGACGAGTCGGGGGTGAGGACTTCGTCAGCAAGCACGAGGGTGCCGTTGTCGTCCAACCCGAACTCGAGCTTGGTGTCCGCGAGGATGATTCCGCGGGACTCTGCGTAATTGGCGGCGCGCGAGTAGATGCTCAGCGTTGCGTCGCGAAGCTTCTCTGCGAGCTCGCGGCCGAGCGAGTCGACGACGACGTCGAACGAGACGTTCTCGTCGTGGTCGCCCTGCTGCGCCTTCGTCGCCGGGGTAAAAATCGGCTCGGGCAGGCGCGAGGCCTCGACCAGGCCTTCCGGCAGCTCAATGCCGCACACGGTGCCCGACTGGTCGTACTCCTTCTTCCCGGAGCCGGTGAGGTAGCCACGCGCGACACACTCGAACGGGAGCATCTCTAGGCGCTTGACCACCTGTGCGCGTCCGAGGACCTCCTCGGGAATGCGCTCGTCATCGATCGGCCCGGCAAGGTGGTTGGACACATCAGTCAGCAGGTCGAAGAAGAACATCGACGTCGCCGTAAGCACGCGCCCCTTGTCCGGGATCTCCGGATCGAGGGAAAAATCGAACGCGGAAATCCGGTCCGTCGCCAGCATGAGCAAGGTATCGGAATCGACTTCATAGATCTCCCGGACCTTGCCGCCGGAGAGGTGGGTGTAGTCAGATAACTCTGGACGCATGTCGCCCAAGTGTAGTCCCGCCCGTGCTCCCTGGCGCGCCGGGTCACCGGCATGCCAGGGCGGGTGACTTAGAGTTAGGAGCCATGCACGTCACCCGCCTTACCGCCGCCGCTGCAGCGGTCACCCTCCCCCTCGCCCTGAGCGCCTGCGGCTCGGTCGATCCCGCCGCGAGCGCTCCGGTGACCGAGCTCGTCAACGCCCCCGACGGCTTTTCCGCCACCAAGGACGGAACCGAGCTCTCCTTCGGCGACAGCGCGCAGGTCGTGACCACGAACTACGCTACGGGAGCGCCCGCCTACTGGGAGGTCACGGTGCACCCGCCGCAGCCGCTGACGGTCAGAGAGGTCGCGGGCAACCTCGGGCGCGACCCGCAGCGGATCGGCTCGGCCCCTGCGGAGCCAATCAAGCAGTTCACCTGCTTCCGCGTCACCTTCACGTCCCTGGGCACCGGTTTAAGCAGCCGCGACGCCCCGGTCTCGGTGGAGCTGCCGCGTCTGACGCCTATCGACGCCGCCGGGGCCGAGGCGAACTACGTCGGCGCTGGCGCGCAGCACTACTGCGGCATCGACGGCAACGTCCCCGCGTACACCGCTGACATGCGCCAGGGCGAGAAGTACACCACGGCCGTGGTGACGTGGGAGGGCGTGCGCGACCCCGGCGTGGTCGGCACCGCAGTGGAGCTGACCGCGGAGCTCAGCCCGCGCAACCCAGACCAGTCGCGCCAGCGTCTGGTCTGGTCCCGGTAGACAAACAGCAGGCGCTAAAGGATCTCGCCCGGGGAGTAGGAGGCGGCGTCCGGGTGGGCGCTGACAAGCTCCTGAATACGCGCAAGCACGTTGTCCACCTGGGTCTCCGCGGAGCCGATGAACGCGTGGCGGTCGACCAAAGCGCTGTCGAGCGCAGCCTGATCGAGCGGGAGGCGCTCATCGGCGGCGAGGCGCTCGATGAGGTTCTGCTCCGCACCGTTTTCACGCATATCGAGCGCCATAGCGACGGCGTTTTCCTTGATGACCTCGTGCGCTGTCTCGCGCCCGACCCCGGCGCGCACCGCGGCCATGAGGATGCGGGTGGTGGCAAGGAACGGCAGGTAGCGGTCGAGCTCGCGGTTGATCATCGCCGGGAACGCGCCGAACTCCGCGAGCACGGTGAGGAAGGTCTCCAGCTGGCCGTCGATGGCGAAGAACGCATCCGGCAGCGCGACGCGGCGCACCACCGAGCAAAACACGTCGCCCTCGTTCCACTGCTGGCCAGACAAATCCGCGACCATGGTGAGGTAGCCGCGCAGGATGACCTGGAAGCCGCCGACGCGTTCGCAGGAGCGGGCGTTCATCTTGTGCGGCATCGCCGACGAACCGACCTGGCCCTCCTTGAACCCCTCGGTGACGGTCTCGTTTCCGGCCATGAGGCGAATCGTCGTGGCCAGCGACGAAGGGCCTGCGCCCAATTGGACGAGGGCGGAGACAGCATCGAAGTCGAGGCTGCGCGGGTAGACCTGGCCGACTGAATCGAAGGTGCGGCTGAAGCCGAGGTGGCTGGCGATCTGGCTCTCGAGCTCGCGCAGCTTCGTCTCGTCGCCGCCCATCAGGTCGAGCATGTCCTGCGCGGTGCCCATTGGGCCCTTGATGCCGCGCAGCGGGTAGGAGGCGAGGACAGATTCGATGCGCTCGACGGCGAGCAGGATCTCATCCGCGGCAGACGCGAAGCGCTTGCCCAGCGTGGTTGCCTGGGCCGCGACGTTGTGGGAGCGGCCAGCCATGACCAGGGACTTGTACTCGTCAGCACGGTTGCCCACAGCCTTGAGCAGGGCGACCGACTTGTCACGGGTCAGCTGGAGGGCGCGCACGATCTGCAGCTGCTCGACGTTTTCCGTCAGGTCGCGGCTGGTCATGCCCTTGTGGATGTGCTCGTGACCCGCAAGTGCATTGAACTCCTCGATGCGGGCTTTTACATCGTGGCGGGTGACCTTCTCGCGCTCGGCGATGCTGGCCAAGTCAACCTGGTCAATGACGTTTTCGTAGGCCGCGATGGCCTCGTCCGGAATGTCCACGCCGAGGCCCTGCTGGGCCTTCATCACGGCGATCCAGAGCTGGCGCTCCAGGACGATCTTGTATTCGGCGCTCCACAGCGACGCCATCTCGGGCGATGCGTAGCGGTTGGACAGGACGTTTGCGTTCATCGGTTTTTCAGCCACGCCGCTCATTATCGCATGTCAGGCTCCGGCGTTAAACTGCGCTGCCCACTCGTCGATGCGGCGAGAGGATTCCCCGTCGCTCACGCCCTCGACACATGCACCCCCGGGAAAACACACGATGGTGGCGTAGCCGTGAGGGGTTGCGCTACTAGTGCGGCTTCAGCCGGCGGGGACACGGTGTGAATCACGCGCGCCCGCCGACATAAGCTGCCTATCCCTCGACGCGGATGACGCCCTCAATCGCCTTGCGTGCGATGTCGGTGCGGTAGAAGGAGCCCTGCAGGGAAACCTTCTCGATCTCGGCGTAGGCGTTGGCCACGGCCTCCTCGAGCGTGGCGCCCTTGCCCATAGCGTTGAGGACGCGACCACCGGCGGAGACCAGCGTGCCGTCATTCAACGCCGTGCCCGCGTGGAGGATCTTCGCCGGGTCGGTGAGGTTGTCGCCGATGATGGCATCGCCCGTGCGCGGTGCGGCCGGGTAGTTCTCCGCGGCGAGCACGACCGTGGCGGCGAAACCGTCCTCCCACTCCAGCGGGGCGCACTCGGCTAGGGTGCCGGTGGCGGCGGCGTAGAGGACGTCGGCCAGCGGGGTCTTCAGAAGCGACAGGACCGGCTGGGTCTCCGGGTCGCCGAAGCGGGCGTTGAATTCCACCACGGACGGGCCCTCCGGGCCCCAGGCCGCGCCGACGTAGAGCACACCCTGGTAGGGGGTGCCGCGCTTGACCATCTCGCGGGCAACCGGCACCGCGATCTCGTCGACGATGCGCTGCACGCCGCCTTCCGGCAGCCACGGCAGCGGGGTGTAGGCGCCCATGCCGCCGGTGTTCGGGCCAGCATCGTTGTCGTGGGCGCGCTTGTGGTCCTGCGCGGGCAGCAGCGGCACAACGGTTTCGCCGTCGACGAGGCAGAACAGGGACACCTCGGGGCCCTCGAGGAAGGACTCGAGCAGCACCGGGTTGCCGGCCTCGATCACGGCGCGGGCGTGGGCCTCGGCCTCGGCGCGGTCCTGGGTAACAACGACACCCTTGCCGCCAGCCAGTCCGTCGTCCTTGACCACGTAGTTCGGGCCGTACTCGTCGAGCGCTGCATCGATCTCGCTGAGCTCGGTGACACTCGTCGCGGACGCCGTGCGCACGCCCGCGGCGGCCATGACGTCCTTGGCGAAGGCCTTGGAGCCCTCGAGCTGTGCTCCGGCCTTGGACGGGCCGAAGACGTGGATCCCGGCGTCGCGCAGAGCGTCGGCAGCACCGGCGACGAGCGGGACCTCGGGGCCGATGACGACGAGCTCGACGTCGAGGTCGCGGGCGAGCGCGACGACAGAGTCGGGCGAGCCGACCTCGACCGGGTGGACCTCGGCAAGATCCGCCATGCCGGCATTGCCCGGCGCGACGAAAAGTTCATTGCCCTTCAGACCGTTGAGCAGGGCGTGTTCGCGGCCGCCCGAACCGATAACAAGGATGCGCATGGTGTCTAACTTACCGGTAACCTGGGGTGGCATGAGCACCGTATTCACGAAGATCCTCGAAGGCGACATTCCGGGCCGTTTCATCTACCGCGACGACACCGTGGCGGCGTTCCTGTCGATCGAACCGATCGCCTACGGCCACACTCTGGTGATCCCGGTCGCCGAGGTGGACAAGTGGACTGACGTGGACTCGTCGACGTGGGCGCACATGAACGACATCGCCCAGGAAATCGGCCGGGCGGTCATCGACGTCTTCGGCGCCGAGCGCGCCGGTTACCTCATCGCCGGTTTCGAGGTTCCCCACGCCCACATCCACGTCTTCCCCGCCAACGACATGTCCGGCTACAGCTTGGCCAACGTCACCCCGGCGGACCAGACGGACCCCGCAAAGATGGACGAGGCCGCTGCCAAGCTCCGCGGCGCCCTCGGCGTCGGCGAGGACGGACGCCGCTAGGGCATCAGTCCCACGCCGGGTTGGCCGTGTCGACCCCCTCCTGCTCGGCACGCTTCTCGACGAGCCCCAGCAAATACTCCTGCTCGCCCCCGTACGCCTCGTGGAAGCGCGCGTCGGCGACGTACATCCGCGCCAGGATGAGCTGGCGCGCGGTTGTCACGGGGTACCACTGCGCGAGGGAGGCGCGGTGGCGTTCGACGATCTCGTTCGCCTCGTCAGAACCCGGTTCCACCCCTCTGGCGTGCGCCGCCGCCAGGATTCTCCCCAGCTGCGCTTGCTCCCCGCCGAACGCTGCCATGCCCTCGGCGCCCGCTGAGCGCAGGCGCTTCTGCGCACTCTCCCACTCGGGCGTTGCGCCCCACGTCCGCTCCGCCTCACGCTGGTGCTCGGGCATGTGTTCGCCCATGTATTCGGACAGTTCTTCCATAGTTGCCTCCTCGATAAGACGATCTACTGCCTGCACCTGCTGTTTCAGCGTGCGCGCCCGCGCCTGCAGCGAGCGCCGGTGGCGGCGCAGCGCCTCGGTGAGCACGTCGGCCGGCGGGGCGTCGAGAAGCGGGCCCATCTCCGCCAGCGGGACGCCCGCACTCTGGAACAACGCGATGGCCGCTCCCCGCCGCAGGTCCTCCTCCGAATACACGCGGTAGGATCCGCGACGCTGCGGCACGAGCAGCCCGAGCGCATCCCAGTGGCGCAGGGCCTTCGTGGTGACCCCGAGGACCCGCGCGGCGTCGCTGATCAGGTGCATGGTCTCCACTCAACAGGTTGCCGCAGCGGAAAGGTCAAGCTTGCGCAACCATCGGCAGGGAAATCGTGAACGTCGAGCCCTCGCCCGGCGCCGTCTTCACCGAGATCGCACCACCGTGCTGCTCCACGAGTGACTTGGTGATGGCCAGGCCCAATCCTGAGCCTCCCCCGCGGGAGCGGTTGCGCGAGGCGTCCGCGCGGTAGAAGCGCTCGAAGATGTGCTCGGCGTCCGACGGGTTCATTCCGGCCCCGTCATCGGCGACGTCGATGAACACCTTGTCTAGGTTCTCGCGGATGGTCACGGTCACCTTCGCGTCGTCGCCCGCGTGCTTGAAGGCGTTGATGATGAGGTTGAGAAAGACCTGGTGCAGACGGTCCGCGTCGCCCTCGACGCGGGACTCGTGCATGGTTTCATCCGAGACCGTCACCTCACGCTGGGGGAAGGCGGCGCGGGCGGAATCGGCGGCGGCGGTGCAGATCTCCACCGTGTCCACGACGTCTTTCTTGATCTGGGTGCCCTCTGCGCGCGTCAACGCGAGCAGGTCCTCGACGAGGAGTTTCATCCTGCCGGATTCCTGGTCGATCTTGCTGAGCACCATGTCCGGGTCGGGTGCCATGCCCTTATGGTAGAGCTCTGCGTAGCCGCGGATGCTAGTCAGCGGGGTACGCAGCTCGTGGGAGGCGTCGCCGACGAAGCGGCGCATCTGCTCCTCTTTGGAACGGGACTCCTCGATCGACTCCTGCAGCTGGCCCACCATGGTGTTGACGGCGTAGGACAGCTTGCCCACCTCGGTCTCCCTCGGCCAGGAGGGGATTCGGCGAGAGGTGTCACCGTCGGCAATCGCGAGCGCGGTTTCCTCGACCTCGCGAAGCGGCGCCAGCGCGCGGCGCACCAAGTAGTTGCCACCGAAACCGATGAAGAACAGAGCGATTCCGCCGATGCCCAGCTCCGTGATAGCCAGCGACGTCAGCAGACGCCGCTCGGTGTCGAGCGACTTTGCCACAAACTGGATGCTGCCGTCCGACTGGTAGCGGGCCAACGCGCGGTAGTAGCGCACCTCCCCCGCACTCCTGTCAGACGTAATCGTCTGCGGCTCATACCCGTCTAGCTGGGAGTAATCCGGTGGAAACGCCCGGGGCGCGTAGCTGACGGTCCTGCCTAGCCCTGGGTAGTACACCGACTGCGTGAACTCGCTTGGCGCGCCCGAGCTCGGCCACGGCGCCACTTGCCCCACCCACGTTTCTAGCCCGACACGGAGCTCATCGTCGGCGCGCTGATAGAGCAGCCCGCGCATGAGCAAATAGACGGCGGTGAAGCTCATCGCCATGGCCAGGATGGAAACGAGGAGCACAACGCCTAGAAGCGACTTCTGGAGTGGGACTCGTTTCGCTGCGAACTGTGCCTTTGACGACGCTCGGATCATACTAGGACCGTTGACCTGCGCCTACTGGCGCGGCGTGCGCAGGACGTAGCCCACACCGCGCACCGTGTGGATCAGCGGAACATCTCCGGTATCGATCTTGCGGCGCAGGTAGGAAATGTAGGACTCCACAACGTTGCCGTCCCCGCCGAAGTCGTAGTGCCAAACGTTGTCGAGGATCTTCGCCTTCGACAGCACAACTTCGGCGTTGAGCATGAGGTAGCGCAGGAGGTTGAACTCGGTCGGGGAAAGATCGATGATCTCGTCGCCCTTGGTCACCTCGTGGGTGTCGTCGTTAAGCGTGAGATCGGCGTAGCGCAGGGTGCCGTCGTTGTCCTCGGATTCAGTGACGTTGCCGCGGCGAAGGATGACACGCAGGCGTGTGATGACCTCCTCGAGGGAGAACGGCTTGGTCACGTAGTCATCTGCGCCGATGGTCAGTCCGTGGATGCGGTCTTCCACTGCGTCCTTCGCGGTGAGGAAGAGCGCGGGGCCGTCGAGACCCTCGGCGCGCAGCTTGCCCAGGAGCTCAAAGCCGTCCATCTCGGGCATCATCACATCGAGGATGTACGCATCGGGGCGGAACTCGTGGGCGAGCTTGAGCGCCTCCGGGCCGGACTGCGCGCTCTCCACCTCGAAGCCTTGGAACTTCAGAGACACGGTCAGGAGTTCAACAATGTTCGGCTCATCGTCGACGACGAGGACCTTGACGCCCTGGTTGGAATCTGGCATGTGACTGCTCCCTTTCATAGGTAATTGAGTGTCGAGTAAACGCCACGAACCTGAACGATTCCTGGACACTGACTGAATTACAGGTTGCTCTTTGAGGGGAGCCCACCACAAAAATCTCCCGGACGCGTACAGGCACCAGCCGAACGCGTCCGGGAGAGACAAAATGGAGCTGGAGACGAGACTTGAACTCGCAACCTACGCATTACAAGTGCGTTGCGCTACCGATTGCGCCACTCCAGCAGTGAGGGTGATTCTACATGGCCCCCAGTGCGTGCGGAAAACTATGCCGGCCGTTAGTGTTTGCCCTGTGACAACAGCGAGCACAACGCCGAACGACGCGGCGGAACCGACCGGGTTGAACGGGTTGAACGGGTTGAACGGGTTGAACGGGTTGACTGGACTGACCGGGTTGTGGGACTCCTTCCGTCAGCAATCCCGCAACGTGGCCACCATCGACGAGGCCCGCACCTCCCCGCCCCCGTCGGTGCTCGCCCCGGTGGATCTCACCGACCCGGCTCAGGTCGCCGCCGTGATGAACATCGCTGCCCGCATCGGGTCCATCCTGATTACCAACGGCACGACCAGCTCCGATGTGCGAGCGCAAGTGCACACAGTCACGTCTTCGTACGGACTGCACTACTGCCATGTGGACATCACCGTCAACACCATGACTGTCCACACCATCATCGGTGTGGATCGCCGCCAGCCGGTGAGTGTGTTCCGCGTGGTCAACGACTTTTCGGCGAACTACCACAAGCTGCAGGAAGCCGACCGCCTGATCCGCTCCATCCGCTCAGGTGCCACACCGCCCGAGATGGCGGAGCGCATCCTCGACGACATTGAGCGCGAGTACATCCCGCACCGCAACGTTCGGTTCCTCGCTGGCTGGATCGTGATGGGGGCGGCGATCGCGATCCTGCTCGGCGGCGATCTGTTCATGGCCGTCGTCGGCGGGTTGACCTCGTTTCTGATCATGGTGATCAGCAAGATCCTCTCGCGCAACGACCTGCCGTACTTCTTCCACTGCGCCATCGGCGGGTTTTTGGCCACGGTTCCGGCGGTGATCTTCTACCAGTTCGCCGCACCGATGGGTGTCACCGTGGTGCCCAGCCAAGTCATCGCGACCGGCATTGTCGTCCTTTTGGCGGGCCTTACGCTCGTGCAATCGCTTCTCGACGGCATCACGGGCTCACCCGTGACCGCGTCTGCGCGCTTCTTCCAGACAATGCTGTTTACCGGGGCGATCGTCGCGGGAGTAGCCACCGGCATCAGCGTCGCTGACTTACTCGGTGTGGGGTTGCCGCCGCTGGAGACAATGCTGGGCACGCCGACGTTTAGTTCGGCCCTCGTGCGTGTCATCGGCAGCATCGTCGCCTCGTCCGCCTTCGCCGTGACCTGTTTCGCGGAACGGCCCGCCATCTTGGTCTCCGCGATGACGGCGCTGGCCGGCTCGGCGATGTATTACGTGTTCTTGCTGCCGCTGGGCACCGGGCGCATCCTGGCGACATTTGCCTGCGCGGTCATGGTCGGCCTCGCCGGCGGCCTCATCGCCCGCCGTTTCCTCATCAATCCCGTCATCACCGCGGTGGCGGGCGTGACGCCGTTTCTCCCGGGTTCTGGCATCTACCGCGGCATGTACGCCATCCTCAACGAGCAGATGGTCGTAGGTCTGACCAGCCTGGCAATCGCGGTGGGCACCTGCATGGCCCTCGCCAGCGGCGTGGTCCTGGGCGAGTGGATGGCACGCCGGATCCGCCGCCCGCAGATCTTCAAGCCCTACACCGCCTTCCGCCGCGCCGGCCGCATGACGTTCGAGCAAATCCGCCGCGCCGAGCAGGTCGCCCGCGCCCGCCGGCGCCGCCGACCCGCGGAGGGAACGCACCGGGCCAACGCGTAGCGTAGAATTGTCTGGCCCACGTCTGTTGTCGTAGAAGGAGAAGCTTCAGTGCCACCCAAGATCACCGACTCCCGCCCCTCCCCCGAGGCTCTCCACGCGGTTGAGGAGCAGACTGCATCCGGAGCTCGGCGGATTGTGGCCACCTACGCGGACGACTTCTTCGATGGCGTCACATTGATGTCCATGCTCGGCGTCGAGCCGCGCGGCTTCGTGTACAAGAAGTACGCCGAGGAGCAGGAAGCAGCCGCAGCCGAAGCCACTGAGAAGACGACGAAGAAGGCCACCAAGAAGGCGTCTAAGAAGAAGGCCACAAAGAAGAAAGCGACCAAGAAGGCCGCTAAGAAAACTGCGAAAAAGACTGCCAAGAAGGCGACGAAGAAGGCCACCAAGAAGACCTCTTCTGCCGCTGACAAAGCGTAGGAAAACGCCATGAAAGGGGCCAACCGCTTCGTCGTCGTCGCGAACCGCCTTCCGGTGGATCGCTCCAGCACTGGCGACGGGTGGGAGGCGTCTCCGGGCGGCCTCGTTGCCGCCCTCGCGCCGGTTCTGCGCTCCCACACCGGGTGTTGGGTCGGCTGGCCCGGTGAGATCGACCTCGACGTCGAGCCCTTCGAGTTCGAGGGCATCGACCTGCGCCCAGTTGCGCTCAACCAAGAGGACTACGAAAACTTCTACGAGGGATTCTCCAACTCCTCGCTGTGGCCCCTCTACCACGACCTCATCGTCGCGCCCCGCTATGAACAGGAGTGGTGGGACTCCTACCGCGAGGTCAACCAGCGTTTCGCTCAGGCCGCGGCGGAGGCCGCCGAGCAGGGCGGCGTGGTGTGGGTGCAGGACTACCAGCTGCAGCTCGTCCCCGGGCTGCTGCGGGAGATGCGCCCCGACCTGACCATCGGCTTTTTCCTCCACATCCCGTTTCCCTCCCCGGACATTTTCCGCCAGCTCCCGTGGCGCGACGAGATCGCCCAGGGACTCGAGGGCTGCGACCTCATCGGCTTCCAGCGCGCCGAAGACGAGCAGAGCTTTCGTGCTTTGGTCGGCGACGCCGGCCCTCGCACGGGCACGTTTCCGATCTCGATTGACCCGGCGGCGATTCACCGGGGCAGCGCTGCGGACGTCGAGAAGCTGCGTGCGAGCGTGGGAAACCCGGCGACCGTGATGTTGGGGGTCGACCGCCTCGACTACACCAAGGGGATCCTCCAGCGCCTGCTCGCCGTGGAGAGCCTGTTAGAGAAGGGCGAGCTTGACGACGTCGCCGTGATCCAGCTCGCCACCCCCTCGCGCGAGCGCCTCGACCACTACCAGGAGACGCGTCGCGACGTCGAGGAGGCCGTGGGCCGGATCAACGGCCGTTTCGGCGATGTCGGGCGGCCCGTGGTGCACTACATCAACCGCCCGGTTCCGAAGGAGCGCCTCGGCGTGTTCTACGCGGCCGCCGACGTCATGCTGGTCACCCCGTTCAAGGACGGCATGAACTTGGTTGCCAAGGAATACGTCGCCGCCCACCCCGACGGCGACGGCGCTTTGGTGCTCTCCGAGTTCGCCGGGGCCGCAGTCGAGCTCGACCGGGCTAACCTGTGCAACCCCTTCGACCTGACGTCGGTGGAGGACGCGATCCTCGCCGCGGTGAAAGGCGACGCTGAGGCGATGCGGGCGATGCACCGCCACGTCGCGGAGCACGATGTCGACCGGTGGGCGTCGTCCTTTTTGGAGGCACTGTGAGCACGCGACGCATGAGCGCCCGGCGCGCCGCCACCCTCGGCATGGCCGCGCTGTGCGCGGGTCTCACCGCCTGCGCGAACACGAACGAGAACCCCGACTCTGGCGCACTCGACGGCTTAGCAGGGCCGACATGGCAGGTCGTGGCCGTCTACACCGACCCCGACCAGCCCGGCGCGCTGCCTCCCGACGCCGCGGGACGGGCGGCGCTGACGTTCGGCTCGAGCTCCATGAACGGGAGCACCGGCTGTGCGCCGGTGCGCTCAGCAATCAGCGCTTCCGGGGACCGGCTGCGCCTCGACGAGGTGGAGATCGACATCCCGGACACCTGCGTCGGTGGCGCCCGCCACGTCCACGACACGCTGACCGAGCTGCTTGCCCCCGGAAGCGAGTTCGCGGTCCGCCGCTTCGGCGACACTGAAGCTGTACTGACTAGGGTGGGCGATGAAATCGATCCGCCGTCGATAAGGGTGATGTCACTGTGACCACGCAGAACAACGCACAGCTCGACGAGGCGCTCGCCGCGCTCGCCGCTGCCCCCTCACTGCTCGTCTGCCTCGACTTCGACGGCACGTTGTCTGAGCACGTCACCGACCCGTACGCCGCCAGCGCGCACCCGGCGGCGTTGACCGCGATCGCGGACCTCGCCTCCCAGCCCGGTACCCAGGTCGCCGTGCTCAGCGGGCGCCACCTCGAGGGCCTGCGCGCGGTGTTCCCGCTGCGCGACCCGGTCGTCCTAGTCGGCTCCCACGGTGCCGAACCGACGGAGGGAGGGCCCGAGCTGTCCGCCGCCGACGCGGCCTACCTGGATCGCATCGAGTCTGAGCTGCGCCGCATCGCTACCCCACCCGCGTACGTCGAGGTCAAGCCCTATCAGCGGGTCCTCCACGTCGCGCCCGTGGTCGAGACCGACCCGGCGGCCGCGGAAGCGATCCTCAAAGAGGGATTGTCCATCGACACCGAAGGCCGGCCCGTGACCCCGGGGCACAACCTGGTTGAGTTCTCAGCCCTCGACGTATCCAAGGGCGACTGGCTCGCAGAGTACAAGCGCTCATTCGACGTGACCTTCTTCGCCGGCGACGACACCACCGACGAGTTCGCCATGGCCGCGCTTGGCCCGAACGACGTGGGCATCAAGGTCGGCGAGAAGCCGTCGGTGGCCACGCTTCGCGTGCCGACGGTCACCCGCATGGCGCACTTCCTCACCGAGCTCGCTAGCGCGCGGCGGGCGGCGCAACCGTCGCGCCCGGAATAAACCGGGTTGGCAGGATAACCCGCTGCGGTGTCGCCCGCGCGGCGCCCGCATTATGAAACAGCGCGTTAATCAGCGCTCCCACCTGCTCGCCTTTGGCGTGGTTGAGCTGCTCGACGGTGGTGAGACCACGCTGGGTGGCGTCGACAATCGCGTCGAATCCCGTCACCGACAGCTCGTGCGGCACCTCCGCACCAAACGCCTCGATCACGCCCAGGGCCATGGAATCGGTGGTGCACAAGATGGCGGTGATGTCGGGGTGCAGGCCGCGCAGCTCGCGCGCGCCATCGGCGGCCGAGTCGATGTCGCTGAAGTGGCGGTTGACGATGGGCACGTGTGTCATCCCCGCGGCGCGAAACACCTCCAGTGCCCCGCGGACGCGGGCGCGCTGGACGTGCATGTCCGAAAGCTCCACGTCCGCTGCGGTGACGGCGCCGTCGCGCACCCCGGAAAAGAGGCGTTTGGTTAGGATGCCGATGTTGCGGTGCCCGGCCTGAACCAGCGCCGCTGCAGCGGGCTGGATCGCGGCGAAGTCATCGATGCCCACGTAGGAGACGCCGCGCAGATCCGCAGGCTGGTCGCACACCACCACGGGAAGGCCGCGCTGCCGGGCGAACGCCAGGTTCGGGTCGGCAGCGGGCACGGAGTAGACCACGAAGCCGTCGACAATCGCGTTGGAGACAGCGTCGGCACCCAGACCCCCCTCCCCGCCCGGCCCGGTCGGGATGAGGGTGAGGAGAAAGTCGTTGTCCTCGGCGAGGCCGGCGAGGAAGTCCAACGACGCTTGGTCCTCGAAGGCGTAGGAAAGCCGTTCAGTCAGGATCACGCCGACGGAACCGGCACGGCTGGTGCGCAGCGAGCGCGCCGTCGGGTTGGGTCCGCTGTAGCCGCGGGCCCGGGCGGTGGAAAGGATGCGCTCGCGCAGCTCAGGCGAGAGTTGATCGGGGCGGTTGTACGCGTTGGACACCGTCGTGCGCGAGACCCCGAGCTCCTCGGCCAGCGTCGCCAGCGTCGCGCGGGGGGCGCGGCCGGCCCGGTGTCCTCGGCGGTTGGTCATGGGGCCATCGTATTGGTCCGGGTGCGCGTGGCGGTACAAACCCTCACGCGTGGCGGTACAAACCCTCAATTGAAACATGTTTTCACTAGTGATTAAATGTCTAGCATGTTCACTAGAGCCCTCACTCGCCCGCGACTGGCCGCAGTGGCCGTCACCTCCGCCCTCGCCCTCGGCGCCTGCTCCGCACAGGGAGGCGACACTCAGACGACGACGGAAGCCTCCACCCGAACGGACATCGTGGCAACAACGATCGTTTGGGCAGACGTTGCGTCCTCCGTCGTCGGCGAGGATGTCACCGCCATCATCTCGAACTCCTCCGTTGACCCCCACGAGTACGAGCCGACCGCCGCCGACCGCGCCGCGATCGAGTCCGCCGAGATCGTCGTGGCCAACGGCGGTGCATACGACGCCGCCCTGTACTCTGCGGCCGATCCGTCCCACGTCGTCTCGGCTCTCCCGTTGACGGGCCCGCACTCGCACGCAGATGACGAGGCCGAGCATGCCGATGAGCACGGTGACGAGCATGGCGACGAGCATGCCGATGAGCACGCCGATGAGCACGACCATGACCACGACGCTCCCGAGCACTCCTGGTACTCCACGGAGACGGTCAACCGGGTCGGCCAGCTGATCGCAGAGCGCACCAGCGGCGACACCGCTGATCTCGACGCCCGCTTGGCTCCGATCGAGGAGGCCGTGAACAACCTTCCGGCCGTCCGCGTCGCCCAGGCTCACCCCATCGCTGACGCCCTCATCGAAGAATCGGCTCTTATCTCCGCAACCCCCGACGCCTACCGCGCGGCGTCTTTGAGCCACATCGAGCCTTCCGGTGCTGCCGTGGCCGAGTTCATCGACGCCATCAAGGATGGCTCCGTTGACATCCTTATCGCGTCTCCGCAGAGCGCCCCGGGTTCCGAGCAGCGCATCGTCGACGCAGCCCGCGCGGCCGGTATCCCCGTCGTCGAGGTCTACGAGACCCCGCCGAACGGCCAGAACTTCTTCGACTACTTCGCAAGCATCGTCGAGGAGATCAGCCGGGCCGCCCGGTGACCGCGAGGCTAATCGACGCCACCGTCACCCCTCTGTGGGAGGACATCTCCCTACACATCGGTGACGGTGAAATGATCGCTGTTACCGGCCCCAACGGCTCCGGCAAGTCGACGCTGCTCAAGGCCATTGCCGGGTTGCGGCCGCTGACCCGAGGCAGCATCGAGTTCTCCGGCCGCCTGGGCTACATTCCGCAGCAGCAGATGTTCCCCCCGGGCCTGCCGTTGCGTGCCCGTGACGTGGTGGCACTCACGGTGGGGCGCGGCGCGAAGCGCGCGCACGCAGAGGAGCTTCTCGCGTCCGTCGGCGCGGCGCACCTATCGAACCGCCGCGTGGGCAACCTTTCCGGCGGCCAGCAGCAGCTCGTCCGCCAGGCTCAGGCCCTGGCAAACAGGCCCGACCTCATCCTCGCGGACGAGCCGTTTCTCTCCCTCGACGTCGCCCGCCAGCGCGAGACCGCGCAGCGTCTGCGCAATCACGGAGCGGCCGTCTTGCTGGTCACCCACGCGCTCGACCCGGTGCTCGACATGATCGATCGCGTCCTTTACCTGGGCCCGCGCGGTCACGTGCTCGGCCCGGCGAACGAGGTCCTGCGCTCGTCTGTGCTGAGCGAGCTCTACGGCACACATGTCGATGTCGTCAACGTGCACGGAAAGCTGGTGATCGTCTAGATGACTCACGTTGTGAGTGCCGATGTCGCGGACGCGTTCGCGACCACGGCGCGGCTGATGGAGTACGACTTCGTCCGCACCGCGCTCGCTGCGGCGGCACTGCTCGGCATCCTGGCCGGGATAATTTCGCCGCTGATCGTGCTGCGCCGGATGTCCTTCGGCGTCCACGCCACATCCGAGCTCGCCCTGATGGGTGCGGCCGCGGCACTGTTTCTCGGCCTCAACCTCAGCGTGGGCGCGACTCTCGGCTCTATCTCCGCCGCCATCGTGCTCGCCGCCCTCGGTTTCAAGGGAGGCAACGACGCGGCTGTGGGCGTGGTGATGAGCTTCGGTATGGGCTTGTCGCTGCTCATGCTGCATCTCTACCCCGGCAACTCCTCGACGGCGCTGGCGCTGCTGACCGGCCAGATCGTCGGGGTGTCCGGCACCGGCGTCGGGGCCCTGTCGGTTGTCACGGTCATTGCCGTGGTCACGGTCGTGGCGCTGTGGCGCCCGTTGCTGTTTTCCTCCGCCGACCCCGAGGTCGCGGCCGTCTCCGGTGTCCCGGTGAAGGCCATGGCCATCGTGTTCGCGGTCCTGCTCGGCATCACTGCCGCCCAGGCGGTGCAAATCGTCGGTGTCCTGCTTGTCATGGCCCTGCTGATCACCCCGGGTGCGAGCGCGGCGGCGATTACCTCCAACCCCGTCGCCGCGGTTGTCTGGTCGGTCATCTTCGCCCTGCTCGCGGCGGTGGGCGGTGTGGTGCTCTCGCTCGCCCCAGGTCTGCCTGTCAGCGTGGTTGCAGCGTTTATCTCGTTTGGCATCTACCTCATCTGCCGCGCAGTCGGCGGATTCCGCTCCCGCACAATCACACTAAACTCGGGGGCATGACAACTACCCGACGCTCTCTTCTCCACGACGGCCACGAACGCACCTGGATCGAAGTCGCCCCCGAAGGCGACGTCGCCGCGCTCGTGGTCTTTCTTCATGGCTCGTTGCAGTCGGGCAACGTCGCCCGCGCCTTCACCGGCAAAACCTTCGATCGCCTCACCGAGGCGGGGTGCATGGTCGTCTACCCCGACGGCATCGGCCGCCACTTCAACGATTTGCGCCGCGGCTTCACCGAATCCGCCCGCACTCTCGGCATCGACGACGTCGGCTTCCTCACCCGCCTCATCGAGTCATACGATGCCCCGCGCACCATCGGCTGCGGGTTCTCCAACGGCGGGCAGATGCTGATCCGCATGCTTTTCGACGCCCCCGGCACCTTAGACGGCATTGCCCTGTTCGGCTCCTCCATGCCCGCCGAAGGCAACACCATCTGTTCCCCCGAGAACTGGTTGCCCACTCCCGTGCTCGCCGTGCAGGGCACCGCGGACCCGATTGTGCCCTACGAGGGCGGGATCGCAGCGCTGGGCGAGGCCAACCGCGGCGAGACCCGCTCAGCGCCCGACTCGTCGGCCTACTTCGCGGGCCTCAACGGCGCGGGAGAGCACTCCAGCGCCGAGCCGATTCCGGGCGTGCGCGTGGATAGCTGGACGGGCGGGCAAGCACCCGTCGAGCTGTGGTCGATCGAGGGCATGGGGCACCTTGTCCCCTCGCCCAAGAAACTCGATCCCCGCATCGGCCCCGGCACCGACAAGGTCGTCGGAGCGGAGCTCGTCGCGGACTTTTTCGGGCTCGCTTAGGCTACGCGCCCACGCGGCGCTGGCGAGCGAACTCGCTGAGCACCACACCGGCTGCGACGGATGCGTTGAGGGACTCGACCCATGCTTCGGTCGGGATCGACATGATGACGTCGCAGTTCTCGCGCACCAAGCGTGAGATGCCCTTGCCCTCGGAGCCGACGACGATGACGACTGGGTCGCTCGCCCCGTCGAAGGTGTCCAGGGTGTGCTCGCCACCGGCGTCGAGGCCGACGACCATGTAGCCGTTGTCCTTGAACTCCTTGATCGTGCGGGTGATGTTGGTCGCCTTCGCCACCGGCAGGCGCGCCGCTGTACCGGCGGAGGTGCGCCACGCCACGCCCGTGACCTGGGCGGAGCGGCGCTCCGGGATGATCACGCCGTGGCCGCCGAACGCGGCGGTGGAGCGGATGACAGCGCCCAGATTGCGCGGGTCGGTGATGTTGTCCAGTACGACGAACATGCCGGTCTCCCCGCGGTCCTTCACCCCGGCGATGAGGTCGAAGACGTCCGCGTACTTGTACGGCTGGATCTTCAGGCCGATGCCCTGGTGCATGCCGTTTCCGGTCATCGCGTCCAGGTCCCGGCGCGGTACCTCGTGCACGGGCAGGCCCTTGGCGTTGGCCAGGGTGACGGCCTCGCTCAGCCGGTCGTCGTGGCCCGTGCCTTGGGCGACGTAGAGGGCCTCGGCGGGCACCTTCGCGTGGAGGCACTCCACGACGGGGTTGCGTCCGACCACCAGGTCGGCGCTCTCGCGCTCGTGGCGACCCGACGAGCGGCGCTCACGCTCGAGCTTGCGCTTGTGCGCGGAGTGGTAGACGCGGTCCTCCGCCTTCGGGGTCGCGCCCTTGCCTTTTAGCCCGCGGCGACGCTGCCCGCCCGACCCCTTCGTGGCACCCTTCTTGTTCGTCTTCTGGATGTCTTTGCGCTGGTATGGTTTCGCCATCGTCTCAGCCTCCCTTTCCTAGGGTTTCAGGGCCCACTGCGGGCCGTCGGGTGTGTCGGTGACGTCAATGCCTGCGGCGGTGAGTCGGTCGCGGACGTCGTCAGCTGCCGCCCAGTCCTTCGCCGCACGCGCCTCGGCGCGGCGGTCGAGCTCGGCGCGGACGAGGACATCGAGGGCGGCCTCGGCGGCATCGCTTGTCGACGCCCCCTCGGACCACTGCCCCGGATCAATGCCCAGCACCGCGGTCATGGCGCGGACCTGGCCGGCGATCTCGCCCGCCCGCTCGGTCTCGCCCGCGGCGAGCGCCTTGTTGCCCTCGCGCACCGCGTTGTGAATCTCGGCGAGGGCCTTCGGGACCCCGAAGTCGTCGAAAAGCGCGGCCGCGAACTCCTCCGTCCACGTCGTGGGCTCCGGGGTGGCGCAGCGCGCGACGAAGTCCTCGATGCGACGGTACCCGGCGGCTGCTTCCTGCAGCGCGGCCGGGGAGTACTCGAGCACGCTGCGGTAGTGCGCCGAGCCCAGGTAGTAGCGCAGCTCGACCGGGCGGACGAGCTCGAGCATGTTGTCGATGGCAACGACATTGCCCAGCGACTTCGACATCTTCTCGCCCGACATCGTCACCCAGTGGTTATGCATCCAGTAGGTGGCAAACTCGTCACCGGCCGCGTGCGACTGCGCCTGCTCGTTCTCGTGGTGCGGGAACTGCAGGTCGAGGCCGCCGCCGTGGATGTCGAAGGCGCTGCCAAGGTACCAGGTGGACATGGCTGAGCACTCGAGGTGCCAGCCCGGCCGGCCGTCGCCCCACGGGGTCGGCCAGCTCGGCTCACCGGGCTTGGCGGCCTTCCACAGGGCGAAGTCGCGGCTGCCGCGCTTGCCGCGCGTCTCCGTCTCGCCCTGCTCCATGTCCTCGACGCGGTTGCCGGAGATCGCGCCGTAGTCGGAGCCCTCCGCCCGCACCCAGGCGTCGACGTCGAAGTAGACAGAGCCCTCGGACTCGTAGGCGAATCCGCGCTCGATCAGCCGGTTCATGTAGTCGACCATTTGGGTGACGTGCCCGGTCGCGCGCGGCTCCACCGACGGTGGCAGCACGCCCAGGGTGTTGTAGGCGCGCGTGAACTCGCGCTCGTAGGTGGACACCCACTCCCACCAAGGCCGGCCGTTGGCCTCGGCCTTGTCCAGGATTTTGTCGTCAATATCCGTGACGTTGCGTACGAAAGCGACGTCGTAGCCCTGTGCCGTGAACCAGCGGCGCACAATGTCGAACGCGACGCCGGAGCGCAGGTGCCCGATGTGCGGCGAGGACTGCGGCGTCGCACCACACACGTACATCGACACGTGCCCGGGCCGCAGCGGCTCGAAAGGCCGCAGGCTACGCGAGGCAGTGTCGAAGATCTGTTGGCGGGATACCGTTTCGCTCGATGGGGTAGTCACGGCCATCAGCTTAGTTCAACCAGCGCGGTGGCAATCGCTGCCCTGCCCTGGCCCGACCCGGTGAAACCCATGTGGTCGGTGGTAGTGGCCGATACCGACACCGGCGCGCCGAGGGCCTGGGACAGGACGCGCTCCGCTTCCTCGCGCACCGGGCCCATCTTCGGGGTTTGCGCGATCAGCTGCGCGGAGACGTTGACGATGCGGACCCCGTGGGCGTCGACAAGCTCCTTGAGCTCTTGGAGGAGCCGAACACCAGACACTCCGTCGTACTCAGGCCGGCCGGTGCCGACAAACGATCCCAGGTCGCCCAGCCCCGCGGCGGCCAGGACCGCGTCGACAACGGCGTGGCTGACGACATCGCCGTCGGAGTGCCCTTCGCAGCCGTCCACGCCCTCGTGGAGGATGCCGGCGATCCAGCAGTCTTTGCCCGCCTCGATCTGGTGCGCGTCGAAGGCGTTGCCCACTCGTAGATTTGTCATGTCACTAAAGGTACGTGGACTGGCAAACCGGGCGCTCGAGCTAGCTGCCCAGGACGCTGAGCGCGAGCTGCAGATCCAGCGGCGTGGTGATTTTGAACGCCAGCGGATCACCGGCGACCGTAGCCACGGGGATGCCGAACCACTCCATCAGGCTGGCGTCGTCGGTGGCCTCGAAATCGCGCTGAGAGGCGAAGTAGGCCTCGTTCGCCCGGCGCAGCGTGGCCAGATCGAAGCCCTGCGGGGTCTGGACCGCGCGCAAACGCGCCCGCGAGGGGGTGGAGAGCACCGTATCGCCTTCGACGACCTTGATCGTGTCCGCCACCGGAAGGACCGGGATAGCGGCGAGGTGGCCGCCGTGGACCGCGTCGACGACGCGGCGGATCATCTCGGGCGGGGTCAGGGCGCGGGCCGCATCGTGGATGAGCACGACAGCTCCCTCATTGTCCTCGGCGTCGATGGCGGACAGCCCGTTGAAAATCGAATCGGCGCGCTCGCGGCCTCCGTGGGCGAAGGTTACGTCGTGACCTGCGAGCTGCTCGCGGGCGAGGTCCTCCATCTCTGGGCTGACAAGTACGACAATCTCGTCGACGACACCGGATGCTTTCATGCCCGCCACGCTGCGCGCGAGCACACTGGCGCCAGCTAGGTCCACGAAGGCCTTGGGCAGCGGCGCGCCCAGGCGGGTGCCCTGCCCCGCAGCCGCGACCACCGCGACGACGCGGCGCGGCCCGATCGTGTGCGCCACGCTACTTGTCGTCGCCCTCGTCCTCGTCGTCGAAGCTGAGGTCGTCCAGATCCACGTCATCGTCGTCGAAGCCCTGGGACGCGTCCGGGTCGATAGAGATGCCCGCGGCGACCTGCTTCTCGATGATCTCGGCGATCTCGGTTTCCATCGCGTCGGCCTTGGCGTCGTCGACAGGCTGCGCGAGAGCGAGCTCGCCGACGAGCACCTGGCGCGCCTTGCCCAGCATGCGCTTCTCACCGGCGGACAGGCCCTTGCCCTGGTCGCGGCGCCACAGGTCGCGCACAACCTCGGCGACTTTGTTGATGTCGCCGGACGCGAGGCGCTCCTGGTTCGCCTTGTAGCGGCGGGACCAGTTGCCAGCCTCCTCGACGTCCGTCTCGCGCAGGACGGAGAACACCTTCTGCAGGCCCTTCTCGTTAACCACGTCGCGGACACCGACGAGCTCGGTGTTCTTCACCGGCACGCGGACCTCAAGGTCGGAGTGGAGGATCTTCAGGACGAGGAAGTCGAGTGTCTCCCCGCCGATCTCACGCTGCTCAATATCCGCGATGCGCGCGGCGCCGTGGTGCGGGTAGACAACAACTTCTCCGACGTTGAACTCCATAGAAATAGACTCTCCTTGCCCGGCGCGCCAATTCGCGTTCAAACCACGCTTCACCCGAGTCGGGCTCTGGGAAAACGGGCCAACGCACTTACAACCGCGCAATTCTACCACCCGTCCCGGCAGCGACGCAGGGCTACTGCAGTGTCGGAACCGGCCCCGCTGCCGCGGAGTTGAGGGCGGGCACTGAGGGCGGCCACGGCGAGGCGGCGGGGAGCGGGTCTCCAGCACCGGGAAAGGTTACCCCCGAACGACCCCATCCACGGCGCCGACAAGCGCACTTACAGGGCGAGAAAGTGGGAAAACCGCCCCAGGAACGATTAAGGTAAGCGGAGATATCTACGTGAACGAAAAGTATGGAGGACACCACGTGAAGTCCCTGAAGCCGGCCGCCGTTTCCGCCGTTGCTGCGTCTGCTCTGCTGCTTGCCGGTTGTTCCGCAGGCCAGATCACCCAGACCGCCGACCAGGTCGCGGCCGTTGACGGTGCTGCCGCCGCAACCAACGACAACGAGATCCTGGTGCAGGACGTCACCGTGATTCTTGGCGACGCAGGCCAGGCCGCCCTGAAGTTCACCGCGATCAACCAGAACATTCACCGCCAGCCGCACTCTCTCGAGTCGGTCACCGTGGACGGTGTCCCGGTCCAGCTCAGTGGCGCTACCCAGTTCGACGCAAGCTGCAACCTCGTCGGCGACTCCGCTACCGCGTTGGAGTCCATCCCGCAGGCAGAGTCCGACTGCATCAGCTACGTCGCAACCTCCCTGCCGAACAACGACTTCGCCTTCGCCGGCAACCTCCCCGTCGAGTTCACGTTTGACGCAGGCACCATCGACGTCACCGCGACCGTCTCCGCTCCGAGGCTGCAGTCCGGTGAGGCAATGCGCGACGAGGCCCAGCCGACGCACTAAGCCTCACGCCGTACCTCCGCCGCCGCGCCCTGTTCTCGGGGCCGGCGGTTTTTCTTATATGCGGCTCGTTTTCCCTGGGTGCGGTCGATGTCCGGGCCGTATTCTAGGGTGGTTCCATGGCGAAAAAACAGCGCACGTTGCACACGTGCTCGGAGTGCGGCTACTCCTCCCCCAAGTGGCTTGGGCGCTGCCCCGACTGCGGCTCGTGGGGCACCTTGCAGGAGCAGGCCCCGGTCGCGTCCGCGTCCTCCTCGTCCGCCCGGTCGGGTGCGGTGCAGCTTCAGGCGCTCACTCCCGCGCAGCCCGCCACCCGCATCACGGCTATCGACGCCGCCGCGAGCCACTCCACCCCGTCCGGGATCGGCGAGCTCGACCGGGTCCTCGGCTCCGGGGTGGTGCCCGGCTCTGTCGTCCTGATGGCCGGGGAGCCCGGGGTGGGCAAGTCCACCCTCCTGCTCGAGGTTGCCTCGCGGTGGGCGAAGCAGGGCGGGCGCACCGCGTTGTACGTCACGGCGGAGGAATCCGCTGGGCAAGTCCGCGCCCGCGCCGAGCGCACCGGTGCGCTAGAGGATTCCCTCTACCTCGCGGCGGAATCCAACCTCGAGGTCATCGTTGGCCATGTCGAGCAGATCAAACCCTCGCTGCTCATCGTGGATTCAGTGCAGACCATGCACGCGCCCGGTGTGGAAGGTGTCGCAGGCGGCGTGGCGCAATCGCGCGCCGTCACCGCCGCGCTGACCACGCTTGCCAAGACCACCAACCTGCCCATCCTGCTGGTCGGCCACGTCACCAAGGACGGAAACGTGGCTGGCCCGCGCGTGCTCGAGCACCTCGTGGACGTGGTGCTCAACTTCGAGGGCGACCGCCAGTCCAGCCTGCGCATGCTGCGCGGCATCAAGAACCGCTTCGGCGCCACGGACGAGGTCGGGTGCTTCGAGCAGACCGCGGACGGCATCCGCGAGGTTCCGGACCCGTCGGGACTGTTCCTCTCCCACCGCGGCCGCACCCCCGACGGATCGGCCGTGACCGTGGCGATGGACGGGGTGCGCCCCATCCTCGCCGAGGTGCAGGCCCTGACCGTGGCGCCGGTGAACAAGAGCCCGCGCCGGGTAGTGACCGGCCTGGACGCCAACCGCGTGCCCATGGTGCTCGCCGTCCTGCAGGCCCGGTGTAATGAGGCCACCAACGACAAGGACGCCTACGTCGCCACCGTCGGCGGCGTGCGCATCACCGAGACAGCCACGGATTTGGCGGTCGCGCTGGCCACGTGGTCGAGCCTGCACGAGCGGCCGCTGCCCGCGAAGACGGTCGTCGTCGGCGAGGTCGGCTTGGCCGGTGAGCTGCGCCGCGTCCCCAACCTGGGCAGGAGGCTGCAGGAGGCGGCGCGGCTCGGCTACACCCGCGCCATCGTGCCAGCCGGGGAGCGCGTCACCATCGAGGGAATGCGTGTTACCCAGGCTGGGACGCTGCGCGAGGCCATCGAGGTCCTCGGCGGGTAGACCCGCGCCCCGCGCGGTCTAGGATGTGTTGCATGACTGACACTGTGGCCGCCGCATCCCACAAGAAATTGCGGGAAACGCTCGAGATGCTCGCTCCCGGCACCCAGCTGCGCGACGGACTCGAGCGCATCCAGCGCGGCCACACCGGCGGGCTGATCGTCATCGGTGATAGCGCCGACGTGGTGGAGCTGTGCGACGGCGGCATCAGCTTCGACATCCCATTCCAGCCGACGTTGCTGCGCGAGTTGTCCAAGATGGACGGCGCCGTCATCTTATCCGGCGACGGCGCCCGGATCCTGCGCGCAAACGTCCAGCTCGTGCCCGCGCCCTCCTACCCCACGGTCGAGTCGGGCACCCGCCACCGCGCCGCGGAGCGCACCGCGCTGCAGACGGGTGTGCCGGTTGTGGCTGTCTCCGCGTCGATGAACACCATCACCCTCTACGCCGAGGGCCAGCGCCACCTCATGGAGGAGCCCGCCGTGCTGATGCAGCACGCCAACCAGGCGCTGTCGACGGTGGAGCGCTACCGCAGTCGCCTGGATCTGGCCAACCAGCGCCTCCACGTGGCGGAGATGAACAACTACGCCACCGTGACAGACGTGCTTAACGTGCTGCAGCGCCAGATCATGCTCGAGCGCGCCGCGGACGACATGGACGAACACGTTGCTGAGCTCGGCGTGGATGCACGCCAGCTCACCCTGCAGCTGACGGAGCTGCGAAGCTCCCCCAACGAGATCGAGATGCTGGTGCGCGACTACATGGCCGCCGCCACGATCCCGGAAGACGAGCGTGTCGACGAGGCCATGCAGGCGCTCGCCGAGCTGCCGGATTCGCAACTGCTCAACTCCGCCACCCTTGCCCAGGCTCTGGGTCTGCCGGCGGCGGAGGAGAACCTGATGCAAGACGTCGTTCCGCGCGGCTACCGCGTGCTGGCGCGCATCCCCCGGGTGCAGAAGTTCCTCATGGACAACATCATCGCCGAGTTCGGGGAGTTGCCCAAGCTTATCGACGCCACCGTCGACGACATCGCCGCAGCAGACGGGGTTTCCCCGCTGTGGGCGCGCCACATCTTCGACGGCCTGCGCCGCTTCTCCTAGTCGGTCCGCGCTGTGTTCAGGACAATGAGCGCCCTGGAGATTCTGGTGAAAGCTAGGCGCGCAGTGTGAAATCGGCCGGGTCGGAGGCGTGGGTTCCAATCACGGCGTGGAGGTAGTAGCTTCCTGCCGGCACGTCCTGGCGGTTGGAGCACAGCCCCGGCTGGGAATCCTTGCGCGACCAGATCGCCTCGAAGTCACGCGCGGCGCGCGACTCGAAGACCTGCTCGCCGGTCACGACTGCCGGGTGGCAGTCGGTGTCGGACCAGATGCGCTGGTTGGTGGCCATATCGTAGACCTCGAAGCGCAGTTGCTCCTGCGACAGGTCGACCGTGCAGTCCGCGTCGGTCGGGTTCTCCACGCTCATGTAGAACGCCGGCTGCTGCCCGGGATCGAAGCTGGGCTGGCTGGTGCGGGCTGTGATGACCAGGTCCTCGATCACGCATGTGCCGTCGGCGGCCGCAGCGCGTGTCGTTGACTCGCGGGTGGTCGGTTCCGTCGACGTCGTCGTGGTCGTGGTGGAGGTCTGAGTGGTCGTCTCCCCCGGGGCGGGCACGGTCGGCTCGGTGGTGATGTCCTCAGTGATCGTCGCCGACGTTGCCGAGCCCGAGTCACCGCTGGAGGAACCCGACCTCGCCGCGGCCGTCAACCCCCACACCAGCAGTGCCACGAGCACGAGCACCACGGCGAGCGCGGCGACGCGGCGGCGCACGTAGATCTCCGGCGGCAGGGGCCTGGTGGTGTTCGCGGGGTCTGGTCGGTGGTTCGTCACGGGCTCAACTTTAGCGTCAGAAATGCTCCATCACGGTCTCGACGCGGCCGTCTTCGAGCCGGTACCGCGCGGCTACGACCCCGAGATCGCCAGCGGCGATGCCCGCCTGGATCGCGGGAATGCGGTCGACGAGGTGCTCGGCCGTGAAGCCGGCATGCTCTTTTTCGATCTCGGAGCGCTCCGTGTGCCCGCACGCCTTGGCGGCGATCACGCTCGGGGCGATCTTCTCCACAAAGACGCGCTGCAGGCCGACCGGGATGTGCGCCTCGTCGACAGCCCGAATGGCCGCGCCGATCGCGCCGCACGCCTCGTGGCTCAGCACCACCACGAGTTTGACCCCGAGCGTCTCAACGGCGAAGTCCAGCGACCCGGCGACGGCGGCGTCGACGCAGCCGCCGGCGTTTCGGATGACAAAGATGTCGCCGAGCCCGGCGTCGAAAAGCATCTCGACGGGCACGCGCGAGTCGGAACACGACAAGATCGCGGCAACTGGGGCCTGGCCGCCGCGCAGCTCCTCGCGGCGGTTGTGGTCGGAGTTGGGGCGCTCGAGCGTCTCGTCGGCGAAGCGGGCGTTGCCCTCCAGCAGCTTCTGCCAGACGGAGCCGGGCGTGGTTGTGTCAGCCATGCCCATTATTGTGGCAAATATTGTGATCAGACCGGAAAAGATCGTCGCTTATTTTGAGGCCAACGCGCGCGACCTCCCGTGGCGCAGGCCCGGGACAACCCCCTGGGGCGTGCTGTTGTCCGAGGTGATGAGCCACCAGACCCCCGTCGCCCGCGTCGCTCCCGTGTGGGAAGAGTGGGTGGAGCGCTGGCCCACACCGCGTGACTTCGCCGCGGCCTCGCCTGACGACATCCTGCGGGCGTGGGGGTCGCTGGGCTACCCGCGCCGGGCGCTGCGATTGCGCGAATGCGCGCAGGTGATCGTGGATGCCCACGCGGGCGAGGTGCCCGCGGATGTGGAGGCTTTGCTCGCGCTGCCCGGGGTCGGCGACTACACCGCGCGCGCCGTGGCGTGTTTCGCGTTCGGTGCGAACGTCGCGGTCGTGGACACCAACGTGCGCCGCGTCTACGCCCGCGCAGAGTCGGGCCGGTTCCTCGCTGTGCCCCGCAAAAGCGAGATCGCCGACGTCGCCGCGCTGCTCCCCGAGCGCAACGGCCCGGTGTTCTCGGCGGGGCTGATGGAGCTCGGCGCCCTCGTGTGCACCGCCGCGAATCCCAAGTGTGGGTCCTGCCCGCTCGAAGCGGACTGCGCCTGGGTTGCCGCCGGCAGGCCCGAGCCGTCGCCGGAGGAGCTGCGGAAGAAGAAGGTGCAGAAGTTCGCTGGCACTGACCGGCAGGTGCGCGGCACCATCATGAAACTGCTGCGCGAGAGCAACACCCCCGTCTCCCGCGCCAAGATCGACGCGCTGTGGCCAGACAATGTCCAACTCTCACGCGCGCTCTTTTCGCTTCTCGACGACAACCTCGCCGAGCAAGACGACGCCGGTTATTTCCACCTGCCGCGGTAGTTCATGCCACCGGGCAAGTTGACCCACACGCCGCCGCGGGAGTTGATGGTCACCGGCCCCACCTTCGTGGAGACCGACGCGCCCGATTTGGAGATGTTGAGCCACGAGCCTTTGCCCAGCTTTTTCTTGTTGCGGTAGAGAATGCCCATGCGGTGAAGTCTAGTTTGCGCCGGGCGATATGGTGTGAGGCTATGGAGTTGCTCGCCGGATACAGCCCGCACGCGGTGGCGATCGCGTTCGGCATGACTCTCCTCGCCGGCATCTCAACAGGCCTGGGTGGGCTCATCGTCGCGGTGCGCTCGCGCCCGTCCGATCGCTTCCTCGCCGGCGCGCTGGGTTTCTCCACGGGCGTGATGGTCTACATCTCCTTAGTGGAGATCCTGCCGAAGGGCATCGACCAGGTCGGCCAGGGGAAGGCCATCGTGGCGTTCTTCGCCGGTGTGCTGCTCATCGCCGTGATTGACCGGATGGTGCCGGACGAGGTCAACCCGCACGAGCTCCACGAGACGAAACCCTCGCCCGCGTTGGCCAAGGCGGGAGTGATGGCGGGTCTGGCGATTGCGCTGCACAACTTCCCGGAGGGCTTCGCCACTTTCATGGCTGCGCTGGCTGATCCGGTACTGGCCGCCCCGCTCGCGGTCGCCATCGCCATCCACAACATCCCCGAGGGCATCGCGGTCGCTGCTCCCCTGCGCGAGGCCACGGGCCGGAAGTGGCGCGCGGCCGGCTGGGCCACACTATCCGGGCTTGCCGAGCCCGCCGGCGCCGTCGTCGGCTTCCTCATCCTGCTGCCCTTCATGGGCCCATCGACACTGGGGCTGTCCTACGCCGCGGTAGCCGGCATCATGGTCTTCATCAGCTTTGACAAGCTGCTACCCAGCGCCATCCAGACGGGGCACCACCACCACAGCATCTACAGCGTCATCGCCGGTATGGGTGTCATGGCGCTCAGCCTGGCCATGATGAGCTAGCCGCTGGCATTAAAGGGCTTCGGGGATGTCCTCGTCTTAGTAGGATTCGTCCCATGTTGCTCCGCACTCGCCTGACCTCAGCCATTGCCGCCGTCGCCCTGTGCGTAACTGGCTCTGCGACAGCCAGCGCACACAGTTCCACCCAGCTCGAGCCGCTTGTCGACGGCCTCCGCCACGCCTCGGCAACCCCAGCCGGCAATCCTGTCGCCGGATACGACCCGTTCTACGACGACCCAGTCGACGATCTCGGTTCCCCAGGCACCGTGCTGCGCCGCCAGGCCGCCCCGCACCTGCTCAACATCCTCGGCCCCGGCTTTCCCGGCTACGCCGAAAAAATCCTCTACACCTCCACCACCGTCCACGGCGAGCGCGTGGCCACCTCAGGTTTTGTGATCCAGCCCGCCAACCCGTGGCGCGGCCCGGGCCCCACCCCCACGGTGGTCTTCGCCCCCGGCACGCGCGGCTCCGGCGACGCGTGCGCCCCGTCGCGCGGCCCCTGGCTAACCGCCCAGCTCGATGCCGTCGCACCTGCGCTCGGGTTGAACTACGAACTGCCCAGCTACACCGCGGCGGCACTGCTGGGAATGCGGGTGGTCGTGGTCGACTACATCGGCCTGGGTACTCCGGGCCCGCACACGTACGTGCTCCACGACGAAGAGGCACACGCCGTCATCGACGCCGCCCGCGCGGTCGCCCCCGCCGGCGACCCGGTCGCCTTCTACGGCTACTCCCAGGGCGGCGGCGCCGCCGCGGCGGCTGCCGAGCTGCAACCGAGCTACGCCCCCGAAATCAACCTCCGTGGCACCTTCGCCGGTGCCCCGCCCGCCGACTTGTTCGCCACGATGGAGGGCGTGGACGGATCCGCCATCGTCGCCGTCCTCGGTTACGCGCTCAACGGTTGGGCGGACCGCTACCCACAGATGAACGGCATCGTCGATCCCGTGCTCAACGACCGCGGCCGCGAGTTCGTGCGCACCACCGCAAACTCGTGTATCAGCGACGGCGCTGTGCGGTGGGCGCTGACGGACACGCGCGCGCTGACCTCCACCGGCGAATCCCTCTCAGAGATCGCCCGCCGCGAACCTGAGCTGCAGAAGCTTTTCGACGCCCAGCGCCTCGGCCGCCGCGCACCAACCTCCCCCATCCTGGTCACCACCGGCGGCAACGACGACGTGGTCCCCAGCGCCCAGGTTGTCCAGCTCGCCCGCGATTACTGCGCCATCGGTGCGCCGGTCAACCTGCTCAACGAGAACATCTCGGCGCTGACCCCTCAGCTGAAGGCGGGTGTGAACCACGCCCTCGGAATCGCCACCCAGGCGGTGCCGTCGGTGCAGTGGCTCAACGACCGCTTCGGCGGCGTCGAGGCTGTGTCGAACTGCGGAGAGTTCTAGACTCCCCAAGCACGGATTGCTCCCAGAAAAACGCGATCACCGCGCCGGATGCCCCAAGCTAGCGGGGCACTCGGCGCGGTGATCGTGGGTTGAGGTGTGCGGGCGCGGCGCCGGCTACAGCGGCTGGCCTGCACCAGCGGGCGGCGGGGTGCCGTCGTCGCCCTCAGACGGGGTGCGATCGTTGACCTCGTCAACCGGCTCGCCTGCGGCGCTGTCGCCGCCGTCGTCGGTCGTCGGCGGAACGTCCGCGGTCACGGTGTCCGCAGAGTCAGCCGAGTCGCCGTCAATGTCGCGGACCTCAACCTCTTCGGTGTCGAAGGTCTCGGCCGGCAGCGGCTTCGGGCGCGGGGTGAAGGTGAACTTGGCACCCTCGGCGGCCTTACCACGTGCGGCGCGGGCAGCCTCGACGTCGCCGTCCCAGTTCTCCACATCCACGGAGATGATCTCGCCGGCGCCGATCTCGCCGTAGAGGATCTTCTCGGACAGGATGTCCTCGATCTCGCGCTGGATAGTGCGACGCAGCGGTCGCGCACCCAGCACCGGGTCGAAGCCGCGCACGGCGAGGAGGTTCTTCGCCTTGTCGGTCAGCTCGATGCCCATATCCTGCGCGGCCAGGTTCTTGTCCACGCGGCCGATAAGCAGGTCGACCATTTCGACGATCTCGTCCTGCGTGAGCTGGCGGAAGACCACGATCTCGTCGATGCGGTTGAGGAACTCGGGGCGGAAGTGCTTCTTCAGCTCGTCGTGGACCTTGCTCTTCATCCGGTCGTACTGCGCATCGGCGTCGGTAGCCGTGTTGCCAGTGAAGCCGAGACCCACGGCCTTGGAGATGTCGCCCGTGCCCAGGTTGGAGGTGAAGATCAAAACGGTGTTCTTGAAGTCCACCACGCGGCCCTGGCCGTCGGTGACGTGGCCCTCTTCGAGCACCTGGAGCAGGGTGTTGTAGATCTCCTTGTGCGCTTTCTCGATTTCGTCGAAAAGCACCACGGAGAACGGCTTGCGGCGCACCTTCTCGGTGAGCTGGCCGCCCTCTTCGTAACCGACGTATCCCGGAGGCGCACCGAAGAGACGCGACGCGGTGAAGCGGTCGTGGAACTCACCCATGTCGACCTGGACCAGGGCGTCCTCGTCACCGAACAGGAACTCGGCGAGCGCCTTGGACAGCTCCGTCTTACCCACACCGGACGGGCCGGCGAAGATGAACGAGCCAGACGGGCGCTTCGGGTCCTTCAGGCCAGCGCGGGTGCGACGGATGGAACGCGACACGGCGCGCACTGCCTCGTCCTGGCCGATGATGCGCTTGTGCAGCTCGTCTTCCATGTTGAGCAGGCGGGACGACTCGGACTCGGTGAGCTTGAACACGGGGATGCCGGTCCAGTTGGCCAGCACATCAGCGATCTGCTCCTCGCCGACCTCAGCGATTTCTTCGAGCTCGCCGTCGCGCCACTGCTTCTCTTTCTCGGAGCGCTCCTCGCCGAGCTTGCGCTCGGTGTCGCGCAGGCCCGCGGCCTTCTCGAAGTCCTGGGCGTCGATCGCGGCTTCCTTCTGCTTGCGCACTTCCGCGATGCGCTCATCAACCTCGCGCAGGCCCTCCGGCGCGGTCATGCGCTTGATGCGCATGCGGGCGCCGGCTTCGTCGAGAAGGTCGACGGCCTTGTCCGGTAGGAAGCGGTCGTTAATGTAGCGATCCGACAGGTTTGCCGCCGCGATCAACGCATCGTCGGTGTAGGAGACGCGGTGGTGCGCTTCGTAGCGATCGCGCAGGCCCTTGAGGATGGTCACGGTGTCCTCAACGGACGGCTCGTCGACCTGGACCGGCTGGAAGCGGCGCTCCAGGGCGGCGTCCTTCTCGATGTGCTTGCGGTACTCGTCAAGCGTGGTCGCACCAATGGTCTGCAGCTCGCCGCGGGCCAGTTTCGGCTTGAGCAGCGAGGCCGCGTCGATCGCACCCTCTGCCGCACCCGCGCCGACGAGGGTGTGGATCTCGTCGATGAACAGAATGATGTCGCCGCGCTGGTTGATCTCCTTGAGCACCTTCTTCAGGCGCTCCTCGAAGTCACCGCGGTAGCGCGAACCCGCCACCAGGGAGCCGAGGTCGAGGGAGTAGACCTGCTTGTCCTTCAGCGTCTCCGGAACCTTGCCGTTGGCGATGTCGAGGGCCAGGCCCTCCACCACGGCGGTCTTGCCCACGCCGGGCTCACCGATGAGCACCGGGTTGTTCTTGGTGCGGCGCGAGAGCACCTGCATGATGCGCTCGATTTCCTTCTCGCGGCCGACGACCGGGTCGAGCTTGCCCTCGCGGGCAGCAACGGTGAGGTTACGGCCGAACTGGTCGAGGACCAGCGAGTTGGAGCGCTCGCCCTGCTGGCCACCGCGTCCGCCGCCGCCCATGGCACCTCCGCCGGCGCCGGCACCCGCGAAACCACCCTGCTGGGGAGCCTCAGGGTTCTGGCCGTCACCGCCCTCATAGCCGGAAAGAAGCTGGATAACCTGCTGGCGCACACGCGGCAGGTCCGCACCGAGCTTGATCAGCACCTGCGCCGCAACGCCCTCACCCTCTCGGATGAGGCCGAGCAGCAGGAACTCGGTACCGATGTACTTGTGGCCCATCTGCAGGCCCTCGCGCAGGGAAAGCTCGAGCACCTTCTTGGCGCGCGGGGTAAACGGGATGTGGCCGGTGACCGGCTGGCTGCCGTGGCCGATAATCTCCTCGACCTCGCGGCGGACGTCCTCGAGGTTGATGCCCATGGACTCCAGGGCCTTGGCCGCCACGCCCTCGCCCTCTTTAATCAGGCCGAGCAGGATGTGCTCGGTGCCCATGTAATTGTGATTGAGCGCACGCGCTTCCTCCTGTGCCAGGACGATGACGCGGCGGGCTCGGTCGGTAAACCGCTCGAACATGTGGCTACCCTTCCCCTTCTGAAATGACGTTCGCGATAAAGATGTCACCCACCATAACGCGCGGATACGACACCTCTTCCCGGGATTCCACTCCAGGTTCGAACACTCACTCCATTTGCGCAGCTCACGCGCCGTGTTCACCGTTAGAGAACGCCCCTGCGCGGCGCTGCAGCAGGTTCTCGCGCAGCGCCCACGCGGCGATGATGACGGGGACCAACACCCAACCCGCCGTCGCGGTGAGACTCGCCGGCCAGCCGTAGCGGATGGCGGGGGCGAAAAGGTCTGCGAATCCGCCGACGGCGAGCAGGACGGCAACCCACATCGCCGGCCATGCCATGGGCGTGCGCGGCAGCACGATCGTCATCGCCAGGGGGATCAACCACATCACGTAGTAGCCCTGCAGGAGACCCCCGCCGAGGAACACCCCGGCGAACAGCACGCCGAGCGTGGTGAACGCCCAGGCCGCGCGGTGGCGGTTGCGCAAGGGGAACAACGCGATGACGGCGAGCGCCACGACGGCAAGCACGGCGCCGACGAAGACTATCTGCCCAGCGCTGCCCAGCCCCAGCTGCTCAAGGACAGCTGCGAGCGAACCGTTGTCGTAATCGCGCGGATCGGCAAGATACGGCAACAGTCGCTCCACGTACAGCTGCGGCTGCGCAGTCGTTACCCAGCCCAGGCCGAACAGCGCGGCGTAGAAGGCCACAGCAACCGCGAGCACGGGCCACTGCATCAGCAGCACCGGCACGGCGGTGAGCACCACGAACTGCGGCTTAATCGTCACCGCGTAGCCCAGAACCACGCCGGCGGCCCACATCTCGGGGCGGGCGAACTGGCGGCGCATCGGGGCGTCGAGGGCCACGCAGCACCACACGAACACAACCATCACCAGCAGGAGGAACCCGTTGATGTTGGTGTACTTCGCCGTCGACGCGACCGGCTCGGAGGTGTTGAAGAACACCGCCACGGCAGCCACGGTCAGCGGCGTGACCAAGCGCGGTGCCAGAAGGCGCGCGCTAAGCCAGATCGCGACAACCACGCTGACCGCGGTGGCGAAGATCATCGCCCACCGCGCCACCGTGAAGTTGCCCAGCACGGCCAGGGGCGCGAGCACAACGTTGGCGCCGAGGGAATACAGATAGTGCGGGTCGGAGGTGGAGTAGTCCTCGTTGTAAACCGCGACACCGTGGACGTAGCGCTGCACCGCGTCCCAGATGGGCACGAAATCCGTGCCCGAGTTCGTCACGGGCGCGACGAGGAAGGCACGGATGATCCCGACGACGGCGACAAACCACAGAAACCGCATGGCCAACGCGCGGTAGCGGTCGTAGCTGTTGCAGCTGGCGGCGGTGGGGCTGGTGGCGTCGATAAGCGATGCGCGCACGGATCGCACGGAACGGCTAGTTCGCGTCCGGCTTGACCATCGGGAAAAGGACGGTCTCGCGGATGCCCAGACCCGTCAGGGCCATGAGCAGGCGGTCGACGCCCATACCCGTGCCCGAGGTCGGCGGCATGCCCTGCTCCATCGCGGCCAGGAAGTCCTCGTCGAGCACCATAGCCTCGTCGTCACCGTGGGCGGCCAGGCGGGCCTGGTCCTCGAAGCGCTCGCGCTGGATGACCGGGTCGACGAGCTCGGAATAACCGGTGGCCAGCTCGAAACCGCGGACGTAGAGGTCCCACTTCTCGGTCACGCCCGGCTTGTCGCGGTGGTCGCGCGTCAGCGGAGAGGTCTCCACCGGGAAGTTCGTCACGAAGGTCGGCTCGTAAAGCTGATCGGAGCACAGGTGCTCCCAGATCTCCTCGACGAGCTTGCCGTGCAGCCAACCGGCGTTCTCCGGCACCTTCAGGCCGATGACCTCGGCGATCGCCTTGAGCTCCTCCACGGTCGAGTCAACCGTGACCTCGGGCTGGCCCGGGTGGGTGCGCTGCAGCGCCTCGTTGAGGGAGGGGTACATCTCCATCACCTTCCACTCGCCGCCGAGGTCGTACTCGGTGCCGTCGGCAAGCGTGACCGTCGTGGAGCCGAAAACTTCGGTGGCGGCGAACTGGACGAGGCCCTTGATCATCTCGGCGCCGTCCTTGTAGGTGCCCCATGCTTGGTAGGTCTCCAGCATGGTGAACTCCGGGGAGTGAGAGGAGTCGACGCCCTCGTTGCGGAAGTTGCGGTTGATCTCGAAGACGCGCTCGATGCCGCCGACAACGCAGCGCTTGAGGAAGAGCTCGGGGGCGATACGCAGGTAGAGGTCGATATCCATCGCGTTGGAATGGGTGACGAAGGGCCGTGCCGCCGCGCCGCCGTGCAGCGTCTGAAGCATCGGCGTCTCAACCTCGACGAAGTCCAGGCCGGTGAGGTACTTGCGCACCGCGGCGATGACCTTGATGCGGGTCATGGCGTTGTCACGTGCGGCCTCGCGCATGATCAGGTCCGTGTAGCGGTTGCGCACGCGCTGCTCTTCGTTCATGTCCGCGAACGCGACCGGCAGCGGGCGCAGTGCCTTCGACGCCATGTGCCACGTCGTGGCCATGACGGAAAGCTCGCCGCGGCGCGACGCGATGACGCGGCCGCGGACGGAGACGATGTCGCCCAGGTCGACGTCTTCCTTCCAGCTGGTCAGGGCTTCCTCGCCGACCTCGGCGAGAGACAGCATGACCTGGAGCTGGGTGCCGTTGCCCTCCTGAAGGGTGGCGAAGCACAGCTTGCCGGTGTCGCGCTTGAACATGATGCGGCCAGCGACGGCGACCTCGTCCGAGGTCTCCTGGCCCGCCTCGAGCACAGTCACACCCTCCACGGGAGTTGCGGTCTCCCCTTCCGCGAGGACCTGGTAGCGCTTACGCACCTCGGTCAGGGAGTCGGTGCGGTCGACGACGACCGGGTAGGCCTCCCTGCCCGAGTCGATGAGCTTCTGGCGCTTCGCGCGGCGGAACTGTTGCTGCTCTGTAAGGTCCTGGGTAGTCACGTCTGCCTAGAGTAGTGCCTGCCCATCTACCCTTGCTACTGGCCCGGGCACAGCGGCAGATCGAGACGCTCGGCCTCCGCGTTCTCGCCGTTGATCAGCAGCCGCACGTGCTGTTGGTCGCGCGGCGCCATCACGAACGCCGGCGGGGTCACACCCGGCACCGCGAACGAGTCGATCATGCACTCGCCCGATCCCAGTGTCACGGCCTGGTCCTGGCTCGGCAGGCCGGCGTTGCGGTCGGCTGCCGTGGAGTAGGAGGCGATGCTCACGCCGCTGTTTTCGTCCGCGCAGCGGATCTTCGCGGTCTGCCCCGGTTCGAGCGCCGCGGACTCGCACTCCAGGCCCTTCCAACCCTTACCGCCTTCGCGCTCGGAGATGAGCTGCGGGTATGTCTCCTGCAGCTGGGCCTCAGCACCCTCCCATGCAGATCCGCGCGTGTTGTTCCAGAACCACAGTCCAGCGGCTAGGAGAAGCACCACCGCCAAAATAGCCACGAGCCACGGCCACGGCGAGCTCGGCTGGGCAGCGGGGATGCGGCGCGTTAGGCGTCGCGCGGGTGCGGGCTCATCCACCGGCTCCCCGGCGAGAGCGAGCAAGTAGTTGCGGCACGTTCCGGTGCGGGCCACCATGTCCGGATCCACCGGCAGACCTGTCAGGTCGGAGACGAGGCTGATGAACGTCTCCCGGTTGTGCGCTGACGACGAACCTGCCGCCTGCGGCGTCGGGCCGACCATCGACAGCTTCACCGGCGCGGATGCCCAACCAGGCTGGGCGAGCATCCGGTCGAGCGTAAGTGAGCGGGTGACGAACCCGGACTGGCCAACCTGCGCGTAGTGGTCGATCGCCTCGGCCACCGGAAGCAGCAGGTTGAGGACCTCGGCCGCGTTGAAGTGGCCTTCCTTGGCAAACCGCTCCCGGGCCAGCTCGCGCAGCGGCATGCCAGCGGCGGCGTCGCGCACGACGACGAGCTTGCCCGCGTCGGTGATAGCGGCGTGGCGCGGGGCGAACACGCCGGGCAGGTCCACAGCCGAGAGCGTGTCGGCTGCGGCAGTGACCTCGTTGACTGCCGCCGGCGAGAGCGGAATGTTGAACTCCTCGACCTCGACCTCTGCGGCCGCCCCGGTATCTACCAGCGGCTGCGCACGGTACAGGGTGGACGACTCGGTGCGGGCCACTTCCTCGATGTGTCCGTACCCGGCCGCGTTCACGGTGGCGGCGAGGGAGGTGAGGGCGTTGTCAGCCATGTCGGAATCCTCAGTTCAAGCAGTCGATACTACGGTGGCGCCGCTGTGTGCGAGGCTGCATCGGCCGCTAACAGGACAGCAAAAGCGCTAGTGGGTTGATAGTAACGGATGCGCGCCCGGCGCATGTCAGTTACGCGGTATGCGAGACGCCGCTACTGCGCGGGCAGGTTGGCGAACCCGATTCCCACGGGCACGCCGACGTTGTCGCTCAACCGCACCCCGCCAAGCTCTACTGCGGCGAGCAAACGGGCGTCACCTTCGACCGGTGCGGGCCCGAAGCCCAAATCACGCAGCTCAAGGTAGGCGGGCTCGACGCCCGCAGCGGCGAAGACCCCACGCGCTGTATCCAGCACCGCTTCAGCCCCGCGTTCAGCCACGTGCGCGCCCGCGGTCAGCGCCGCCGGAAGCGCCAGGGCTGCCTCGCGCTGGTCTTCCGGCACCTGCGCGTTGCGCAGCGACATGGCCAGCCCGTCGGCGGTGCGCACGGTCGGCACACTGTGGAGCCTAACCTCCATGCGCAGCGCGGTCACGGCCTGTTGGACCGCGACGAGCAGCTCGAAGTCCTTCTCCCCGAGCACGACGTCTGTGGCGTGGGTGGCGTTGATTGCAGCCAGCACCGCCCCGACACGGCGCGCCACCTCGTCCGCGTCTTCCAGGTGGTCGAGCGGGGTGCGCACCTCGGCTCCGCCGAGCTGGCCGTGGTAGACGACGTCGACAGACTCCTCGGCGAACACGTCCGGGATCTCCTCCTCCGCCCCCGCATAGGTCACCATGACGATGGAGCCGAGCAGCGAGCGCGTGGCGCGGATCAGCTGGATGTGACCGGCGTGCACCCCGGTACCGAGCGGGACCACGACGACTGACTTGCCAACCTTGCGGAAGGCTCGGCCGTAGGTGGCCAGGCGGTCTAGATCCGTCACGGTTGTTGCCTGCCCGGGTTGGAAAACCACTACTGCTCCTTTGTCGAGATCGTTGCCGTCGCCCACAGCTGAACGTCCGCGTTGTGTGTGCGCTCGGCCTCGCGGCGCTCCAGTTCCGCGTGGAACCTCGCCAGAGAGGGATCCGCGATGGCGGAGTTCGCCCGCTCCAAGTGCGCAGGATCCAGCGCCACGACCGGTGTCATTTCCGCAGCGTCCATGTACGGCGCCAGCGCGGCCCCGGCTTCCGGTAGCGCGGCGCCGATAAGTTCAAGCCCGTCGCGGCTTCCGGTACTGCTCAGCGCCATGATGCGGGCCGCGGCCACTAGGTGCGGGCGCAGCGCGTCATCGATGGACACGTTCATCCCGTGCATCTCGCCGACCAACAGCGCGAGAGTAGCCTCGCCGAGTTCGTCGGTGGCGGAGGTGACCCAACAATCCGGCACGATCGGGTGGGCGGCCATGGTCACTGCGCCGCGCACTTCGACCTCGTCAAGCGCCTGCACTCCGACGGCGAGGCAGGTGTGCAGCACCATCTGTTTGGGGCGAGTGAGGGGTTCGAGCTTATCGACGCACCCTGTCACCCACTCTGGATCATCCGAGTCGATGATGACG
Organism: Corynebacterium sp. LK2510; assembly: GCF_040946405.1. Classification (NCBI taxonomy): domain Bacteria; kingdom Bacillati; phylum Actinomycetota; class Actinomycetes; order Mycobacteriales; family Corynebacteriaceae; genus Corynebacterium; species Corynebacterium sp. LK2510. The sequence goes on from NZ_JAYWLR010000005.1 coordinate 72,635, forward strand.
AGATTCGCCTCACGGGCGGCGTCGCATTCCTCTGTCCCGGCGAGTGCGGGGACCTCCGTGACGCTGTGACCGGCGAGCCCTAGGGCACTGCCCACCGCGCTGTATTCCCCGGACCGGGGGTCGCGCACCAGGCACACCTGCAGGCGGGGCGCCATCTACTTGCTTTCCTCGTTGCGGCGCGCGAGCAGCTCAGCCACGGACACGGCATTCGAACCGCGCTCATCGCGACGGCGGCGGCCGTGCCGTTCGTGCTGATCATGCTGCTTGGGGGCCTCCGTCGGTGCGGGCTCCGCTGCGCTCGGCAGCGTCGGAGCCGGCCTCGACTTCGGTGCCGTTGCGGGCTTCGGGGTGTCGGCGGGCTCGGGCGCGGCGGACGCCTCGGCCTGTCGTTCACTGATCAGCTGGGACAGCGGGTTGTGCTGCACCGAGCGCTTGCTCGGTTGGGCGCCCAGGCGACCGGCGATGGCCTCGGAGGTGGGGGCGCCGGCGGGGCGGGACTGCTTGCGTTTCGGTTCGCCCACATCCTTGATGGGCTGCAGGCGTGCAGTCTCAGCGGCAGACGGCCCGTCCGAAGAGGGGCTGGCCGGCTCCGGCTCGACGGTCTCCACGACCGGCGCAGGCTCAGGCTTCGGCTCGGGGCGCGTCGCTCCGAGCTCGGCGATGCGGCGGGCCTCTGCGCGAAGTGCGGCCGGCTCGTACTCGAATTGGCGGCCCGACATCTCGGTGAGCTGGGCGCGCAGGGCCTTGAGCTCCTCCTGGATCTCACGCAGCACCTGCATGTCCGCCCCGCCCGGGGCATCGCCAGCACCCGCCTGCGCGCTGCGGGCAGCCTCGGCGCGCGCGGTGGCGGCCTCGAGCTCCGCCTGGTGGAGCTGGTCGCGCTCAGTCAGGACGCGCTCGGCCTCGTCGCGGTCGCGGCGCAGCCGGGCAATCACGAGGATGCCCGCCGCAGCTGCCCACAGGGCGAGGATGAGGGAGACCTTGAGGATGTTTGCCGAGTTCGTAAACAGCATGACAATGGTGCCCAGCACCGCCAGGACGAAGGGGACGAGCACCCACAGGCCGGCATAGTCGCGTGTCGGGGATTCGGCAGTCATGCCCCACAGCTTACTGAACCGACTCCCCCTCGCCAGGAGGCGACACCTCGCAGCTGCGCTCGAGCACGACTCCCGCGACAGCTAGGGCCACGCCTCCCAGAGCTCCTGCGATCACACCGGGCAGGTCCGCCTCCGCGGCCGCAAGATCGGCAGCGCGCGGGGCGACGTAGACGGCAAGGCCGGTGAAGATCCCGCCGCAGATCGCACCCGACCAGGCAGAGGCCTTGCCCAGCACCATGAGGTTGGCGGCCATCATCGGGTTGAGCTGGGAGCGATCGAGCCCCACCTTGCCCTCTTTGCGGCGCGTGCGGACCATGTGGGCGCAGAAGGCGCACACAGCGGCCGTCACCCACAGCGGCAGCGACAGCGTCGCGTCGACGGCGGTGAGCATGCCGTAGAACCTGCGCACGAGGATGAAGGCTGCAGCGGCCATGAAGCCCGCCACCAGCACGAGTTCAGCGGTGCTCGTCCGGGTCATAGCTTTCTCACCCCTTGATGGCCAAGCTTATCGACGATCCCCGCAACCGATTCCCCGCCCAGCGTGGCATCCGGGTCAATCTCGAGCCACGGGATGAGCACGAAGGCGCGCTCGTGGGCCCGCGGGTGCGGCAAGGTCAGCTGTGGGTCGTCGGAGGTGACACCGTCGATGGCGACGATGTCCACGTCGAGGGTGCGCGGGCCCCACCTGACGTCGCGCACGCGATGGGCGTCGCGCTCGAGGCGCTGGCAGCGCTCAAGGAGTTCGCGGGGGGTGAGGGAGACCTCGACAAGCAATGCCTGGTTGATGAAGTCGGGCTGCTCGACACCACCCCACGGCGCAGTGGCATAGAGCGAGCTTGCGGCGACGAGCTCGCCTGCGAAGTCGTCGACGACCCGGCGCAGGTGCGCGCGCGAGTCCTCCATGTTGGACCCGGTGGACAAGACAGCGCGCACGCCGATCACCTCTCCGCGCGGCGGTTGCGGGAGCGTCGCGCCACCACCGCAACGTCGTCGAAGGTCAGCGGGATCGGGGCGTGGGGCTTGTGCAGCGTGACCTCCACGGCGTGGAGCAGCGCAAAGCGCTCAAGTGCGGTGTCCGCGATCTCGGATGCGACGGTTTCGATGAGCTGGCGGGGCGTGCCACCGGCAATGTCGTAGGCGAGCTGGGCCAGCTCCGCGTAGTTGATCGTGGCGCTTAAGTCGTCGCTCGCCGCGGCCTCGGCAAAGTCGAGCCAGCACACGATGTCGACGCTAAACGCCTGGCCGTGCTCGGTCTCGTGCGCGAGCACACCGTGGTGGGCGTAGACCCGCAGCCCTTTCAGTTCAATCCTGTCCGCCATCTAGACGTTTCCTTCCTTGGCGCGTTGCCACCGGGCGACCACGTCAACGGCGTCGCGCGAGACGGCGACCTCGTGCACGCGCACGCACCACGCGCCCGCCTGGGCGGAAAGCGCGGTCACGGCTGCGGTGGCCGGGTCGGCGTCGACAGGCGAGTGCGTCAACCCGCGGTCCTTGCGGATCTCGGTGAGGAAGCGCTTGCGCGACGCCCCCACCAACACCGGATAGTCACCGGCAGTGAACTGCGGCAGCGCGGCGAGAAGCTCCCAGTTCTCCTGTGCGGTCTTGGCAAATCCGAGGCCGGGGTCGACTGAGATGTTGCGCGGGTCGACGCCTGCGGCGACAGCGTTGTCCGTCAGCCGCGCGAGAACCTCGCGCACGTCGCGCACGACGTCCCCGCCGTGGTCGGCGGCACCGGCGGCATCGCCGAAGGTCGCGGCGCGCCAGTGCATGAGGCACACCGGAAGATCGGTCTCCGCCATCACGCGGTACATGTCCGGGTCGGCGAGCCCGCCGGAGACGTCGTTGATCAGATCCACCCCGGCCTCGGCCGCGACACGCGCCGTCGAGGCGCGCATGGTGTCGATCGAGGTGCGGATGCCTGCCGCGTGCAGCGCCTCAATGACCGGGCGGATGCGCTGCGCCTCGACCTCGGCAGGCACGCGCGTGGCGCCGGGGCGAGTCGATTCCGCACCGACGTCGATGATGTCCGCCCCACGTGCGACAAGCTCACGCGCGTGGTCCACTGCCGCGTCCACGGCGAGGTACTTCCCGCCGTCGGAAAACGAGTCCTCGGTGACGTTGACAATGCCCATCACCGCGGTGCGCCCGCTGATGGCAAGGTCGGCGAGGGTGGTCGGCATTCTTAGCTCCTGATCAGGCTCATGACCTCGGCGCGCGACGCCGCGGAGGTCTTGAACCCGCCGCGCACGGCGGAGGTTGTTGTGACGGCCCCGGGTTTGCGGATGCCGCGCATCGCCATGCAGAGGTGCTCGCATTCGATGACCACGATCACGGCCTGCGCGCCGAGCTTCTCCACCAGCGCGTCGGCGATCTGCGAGGTGAGACGCTCCTGCACCTGGGGGCGCTTCGCGTAAAGGTCCGCCAGGCGCGCCAGCTTGGACAGGCCGGTGACCTTGCCCTCCGCGCCCGGGATGTAGCCGATGTGCGCCATGCCGAAGAAGGGCACCAGGTGGTGCTCGCACGTGGAGTAGATCGGGATGTCGCGCACCAGGACGAGCTCGTTGTGGTCTTCTGCGAAGCTCTTGCTCAGCACCTCAGTCGGGTCCTGGTGCAGGCCGGCGAAGACCTCCTCGTAGGCCCGCGCCACGCGAGCCGGCGTTTCTTTCAGCCCTTCGCGCTCGGGGTCCTCCCCCACCGCGATGAGCAGCTCGCGCACCGCGGCCTCCGCGCGCTCGCGGTCAAAGGCGGGGTTAGTCATTCTCGCCACGCTCCTTCGGCAGGGACATGTCCTCGGTCTCCGGCGCGGCGACATCCTCCGCGTCGACGCGAGGGATCTCGGTGGTCTGGTCGTCGCTTGTGCGCTCCGGCCTGCTTGGGCGCTCATTTTCCGGAAGGCGGAAGCCGATCAGCGGCTCCTCGGCGCGCGGTGCTTCAACCCGAGTTTCTTCGGCCGGCTTCGGGACTGCCGCGTGGCGCGGGCCGGACTCCGGCTCGGCGTAGTTGCGCATGCCCGGGTGCTCCGCCGGGGGCTGCGGGGTGGCATCACCGCCGCGGTAGGTCCAGTCCGCCGGCGGCTTCGGGCCGCCGTAGCGCGGCGTACCCGTGGTGTCACCAGCGCGGTTGTCCCTCCCCGGGCGCCACTTCGTGGAACCAGTCCGGGAGCGCTCGCCAGCGGCAGCGCCGGATGCCTGGCCACGCTCGGCCATGCGGCGCTTGCGCGCCTCGCGCGACATCTCCAGCAGGGAGAGCTTCTTCGGCGGCTCCTCGCCGCGCGCCTCAGCCAGCTCATTCGGCGTTTGCACCGGAGTGCGGCCAACCTGCTGCGTGAAACGCTTGTCGACGTCCGGAAGGCCCGAGCCCTGCGGCTCAATACCGTCGAAGATGTCCTCCAGGTCCGGCCGGCGCAGCGTCTCCTTCTCCAGCAGCTTGGATGCCAAGGTGTCCAGGTAGTCGCGGTTGGCGGCGAGGATGGAGTAGGCGCGCTCGTGGGCGGCGTCGATAAGCTCGTGCACTTCGCGGTCGATGGTCTCGGCGACCGTCGGCGAATACTGGAGGCTGCCACCGCCGCCGCGGCCGGAGAACGGGTCGCCCTCTTCCGTGCCGTACTTGACGGTACCGAGCACGCTCGACATGCCGTATTCCGTGACCATCGCGCGAGCAATCTTCGTCGCCTGCTCGATGTCGGAGCTTGCGCCCGTGGTGGGCTCGCCGAAGACGAGCTCCTCGGCGGCGCGGCCACCCATGGCGAAGACGAGGCGAGCGAAGAGCTCATCGCGGTTGTACATGCCCTTGTCGTCTTCCTGGGCCGTCATCGCATGCCCACCCGTGCGCCCGCGCGCGAGGATGGTGACCTTGTAGACGCGCTCGATGTCCTTGAGCGCCCACGCGGCCAGGGTGTGGCCGCCTTCGTGGTACGCGGTGACCTTCTTCTCCTTCTCAGAGATGATCTTCGAGCTGCGGCGCGGGCCACCGATGACGCGGTCCGTCGCTTCCTCGAGCGCGTCCGCCGTGATCACGTTGCCGCCGATGCGGGCGGTGAGCAGCGCGGCCTCGTTGAGCACGTTGGCCAGGTCCGCGCCCGACATGCCGGCGGTGCGCTTTGCCAAGGCCTCGAGGTTGGCGTCGGGGCCGAGCGGTTTGTCCTTCGCGTGAACCTTGAGAATCTGCTTTCGGCCGGCGAGGTCCGGGTTGGTCACCGGGATCTGGCGGTCGAAGCGGCCCGGGCGCAGAAGAGCCGGGTCGAGGACGTCCGGGCGGTTCGTCGCGGCGATGAGGATGACACCCTCGCGGTCGCCGAAGCCGTCCATCTCCACGAGCAACTGGTTGAGCGTCTGCTCGCGCTCGTCGTGGCCTCCGCCCATGCCGGAGCCGCGGTGGCGGCCGACGGCGTCGATCTCGTCGACGAAGATGATGCAGGGGGCGTTCTCCCGGGCCTGCTTGAACAGGTCGCGCACGCGCGAGGCACCCACGCCCACGAACATCTCCACGAAGTCGGAGCCGGAGATGGTGAAGAACGAGACCCCCGCCTCACCAGCGACTGCGCGAGCGATGAGCGTCTTACCTGTTCCCGGAGGGCCGTAGAGCAGCACGCCGCGCGGGATCTTGGCGCCCAGCTTTTCGTAGATCTCCGGATCTTGGAGGAAGTCGACGACTTCCTGGAGCTCGTCAACAGCCTCGTCGGCGCCGGCAACATCCGCAAACGTGTTGGTCGGCTTGTCCTTGGTTAGCTGCTTCGCCTTGGAGCTGCCGATGCCGAACATTCCGCCGCCAGCCTGCATGCGGTACAGGAAGAAGGACAACAGGCCGAAGATGAGAAGCATCGGCAGCATTAAGCTCAGCATGGACATCAGGAAGGATTCCTGCGTCACGTTGGTTTTGAACGAGTCCGCACCTGAAGTGCGCACTGCGTCGAAGACGACCGGGGAGGTCCGCGCCGGGTACTGCGCCATGACGGACTCAATGCCCTCGCGTTCCTCGACGGTGATCGGCTCGCGCAGGTCGATGCGCACGCGCTGTTCGCGGTCGTCGATCTGCACCTTCTCGGCGTTGCCCTCGGCAAGCTGCTCGAGGGCAACCGAAGTGTCCACCTTCTGATAGGAGCGGGTGTCGTCCCCTATCAACGTGAACAGGTAGAGAACGATGAGGGCGAGGGCGGCGAAGACGCCCCAGCGCATTACTTTTTTGTTGTCCATAAAGTCCCGGGTTGAAAGGGTGCGGAAAAAGCTAGGGAGGTGGAGCAGGCCTGAGATCAGGCCTTAGATCCTAGATCTCTGTGTGCTCGGGGCCCGCTTGCGGGGCGGGCTCAGGGGTCTTTTCTTCGCCGCCGTAGACGCGCGGGTGCAGCGTGCCCAGGTAAGGCAGGTCGCGGTAGCGCTCGGCGAAGTCGAGGCCGTATCCGACGACGAACTCGTTCGGGATGTTGAATCCGACATCCATCAGCTCGATGTTGGCGGTCTGGACCTCCGGCTTGCGCAAAAGCGTAATCACGTTGAGCGAGCGCGGCTGGCGTCCGCGCAGGTTGCGCATCAGCCACGACAGCGTCAGGCCGGAATCGATGATGTCTTCGACGATGAGCACGTCCCGGCCCTGGATGTCTTTGTCCAGGTCCTTGAGGATGCGCACCACGCCGGAACTCGTCGTCGAGTTGCCGTAGGAGGACACCGCCATGAACTCGAGCTGGCACGGGATGGAGAGTTGGCGGGCGAAGTCGGTGAGGAAGAACACTGCACCCTTGAGCACGCACACGAGAATGAGTTCGTCCTCGGCGTCGCGGTAGGTCTCCGAGACCATGTCCGCGAGCTCCTGAATGCGGGCCTTGAGCGCCTCTTCGGAAATCAGAATCGCTTCGACGTCGTCCCCGTAGCGGTGCGGCGGCACGTTGAAATCTTTCGTGTCGTGCATCGGGTGGTCAATATGCGTCATCGGTGCCCTTTCCTGGAATGTCCGCTCCGAGTCCGCGCTTCCGCGGGCTCGGCGCCACGGTGCGTCGAGCTCCGCCGGCGGCGGGCTCCGCTCTTCGTGCCACCCTTGCATATTGCCACTTCGCGATACTCCGCGACAACCACGGCGGCGGGTGAAGCGCAGATGTGCCCGGCAATGTCCTCAGGCACTGGGCTCGGGCCCCTGGAGAACCCCAAGCCACACCGAAAACAATGACCCCAGGGATGTGCAACTTAATGCAGGGATCGTCCTGGGGCCCTCAAGGAAGAAGCTATTGAAAACGACACCGGCAGTCAACCATCACCCGTCGGCCTTCGGCTCTAACGTCTGACTACACAGAGTCCCCCACCCTGGCGGACCACTCTTTTTCCTCTTGCAACGTCGACTCCCACCTGACCCCGCCAGTTCGTCACCAGATGTTCGATGGCATCGAGCTGGCCACGGTTGGCATTAATCCCTTCGCCTTGGAGCCAAGCGTGGATCCGTGTGCGCCGCACTACCGCAGGCTGGGCGGCAAGCTCGGCGCACGAGGCGATCTCGGTCGTTGCGAGGGCACCCACGAGCTCGTTGCCGCCCGCCACGCGGTCGGCTGTGTGGGCGAGCGCGGGTACACAGTCCCCGCCGACGAGGTCGCTGAGCAGGGGGATCACCTGAGTGCGCACCGCGACCCGTCGAAAGGCCGAATCCTCATTCATGGGGTCGTCCCACCATGTCAGGCCGAGTTCTTCACACGCCCCGACCGTGTCCCGCCGCCGCACGCTGAGAAACGGCCGCACGATGTCACCCGAACGCGCCGTCATCCCCGACGGGTTGCCGCGCAGCGCCCCGAGAAGAAACGTCTCTGCCTGGTCGTCGGCTGTGTGCGCCACCCACACGTCCACTCCGAACTCTCGAAGTGCAGCGTATCGTGCCCGGCGCGCTTCGGCCTCGAGGTTGCCCGCAGCAACCTCGACTGCCACGACGGTGGCTGGCACACCGAGTGCGCGGGCCGCTGCGGCGGCGCGCTGCGCAACCTCCGCCGAGCCGTCCTGCAGGCCGTGGTCGATCACCACCGCCTCGACGTCTTTGCTCTCCGCCGCGGCAGCGGCCACCAGCGCGAGTGAGTCAGCTCCCCCGGACAGGCCAATGACCGCGGGCCCGTCGAAAGGACGCACGGCGCGGCGGCAGTCCAGAAAGTGGGGTGAGCGGCGCGGCCAGAAGGGCTCCACCAGGTACTCCTAGTACGCCCGCAGCGCGGAGGTCAGTTCGTCGAGGGCGCGACGGGCGGCGAGGATGTCGCTGCCGTTGGACAGTAGCGCGAAGGTGTACACGTTGCCCTTGTCGCTGGTGACGGTTCCCACTAGCGCGGATGCCTCGTCGAGGGTGCCCGTCTTGGCACGCACCCACCCGCGCCCAGGGAGGTCGCCGTAGCGCTCCGCCAGGGTTCCCTCCGCCGCGGCAACCGGCAGGGTGGCCAGCAGCGGGCGCAGGGGTTCTTTGCGGGCGGCGTCGAGCATGAGCTGGTCGAGCAGTCGCGGCGGGATGAGGTTGAAGGTGGACAGCCCTGAGCTGTCGGCGAGCGTGACGTAGGTCAGGTCGTAGCCGTTTTCCGCCAAAACATCCATTGTTGCCTGCGGGCTGGTGGCGCCGCGGTGCTGCGCGATCTCACGGCCGATGGCCTCGGCCATGACGTTGTCCGAGTTCTTCATCATCGCACTAAGGCGGGTGGTCAGATCGGGCGACTGCACCTGTGCAAGCGTGGGCGCAGCGTCGCGCGCGGGCGCGTATCCAACGGTCTGCGCCCCTAACCGGTCGGCCAGCCCCTGGGCGACGTCGAGAGCCGGGGTGTGCGAGCGCGGCACGTCACCCTCGGTCGCGCCGATGCGCGCGCCGTGGAGCATGATCGGCTCGAGCGGGGCGACGTAACCTGCGTCGATGTCCACCGGGTCCCAACCGGGCAGCTTTGTCTCGGCCGGCCAGGCGGAGGTATCTACGTACACCGCCGTGGCGGAGCCGATCTGGCGGGCGAGGTCGTCGAGTTGGTCCTCGTCAAACCACACGTCGCCTGCCGCCTTGATCACCACCGCCCCCGGGTGATCGCCTTCGACGACGGTGGTGGTGATGCGATCGTGCGGGCCGAGTTCGAGCAACGCGGCGGAGGCGGTGAGCACCTTGGTCGACGACGCCGGCAGGAGCGGCTCGGCGGAAAGACGGTCGAAGACCACCTCTCCCGTGTCAGCGGAGGACACCCGTGCGTGGAAGGTGGCCAGCGCGGGGTTGTCCGCGAGCCGGGAGATGATCTCGTCGCGTTGGGCGGTGTCAATAGGTTCCGGGGTGGCGGGCTCCATGAGAGGTGTCGGAGTGGGCAGCACGTAGGGCGCCTCGTGTGTCAGTGCGGCGAGTTCGCGCTGCGCGCTCACGCCTGCCACGGCGACGCCGCTCACTGCGACTGCGGCAACGGCGGCAAGTGCCCATGTCCATACCTTCATCGCGCTAAAGACTAGCCGACGTATGATGGTGGGCGATTATTCACCGGCGCTCGCCCGCCGACTATCTCCCAACCGAAGGAGCATGCATGAGCATCGAAGTCATCATCGAGATCCCCAAGGGTTCGCGCAACAAGTACGAGGTCGATCACGAGTCCGGCCGCATCTTCCTGGACCGCTACCTGTTCACCCCGATGGCCTACCCGGCGGACTACGGCTTCATCGACAACACGCTTGCTGACGACGGCGACCCCCTCGACGCGCTCGTCATCACCCCGGAGCCGGTCTTCCCGGGTGTCACGGTCATCGCCCGCCCGGTCGGCGTGTTCAAGATGACGGACGAGGCCGGCGGCGACGACAAGCTGCTCTGCGTCCTCGACGACGTGCGCTACGAGTCCTTCCAGGACATCGACGACATCGATGACTTCACCAAGGACGAGATCGAGCACTTCTTTGTCCACTACAAGGACCTCGAGCCGAACAAGGAAGTCACCGGCTCCGGCTGGGGCAACCGCGAGGAGGCCGAGCGCATCCTGAACGAAGCCCTCGAGAACTACAAGAAGGTCGGCGACAACTCCCGCGACCACCTCGAGGATGAGAAGGAAGCCAAGACCGTCAACTAAGCCTTCGCTTGTCGACGCCTCCCCGGCCTCCCCACGCCCGGTTGCCACGGCAACCGGGCGTTGCTCATGTCGTGGGTATGAGCATTCACAAACAAGGCAACACCCCGCAGGGAAATCTCCTGCGGGGTGTTGCTGCGTGTTGGGTTGCGTCGCTAAGCGCCACGCAGTTCTCCGTGCTGCCGTGAGGCGAAAGCCTTAGACCAGCTGCCTACGGCCGACGAAGAACACGGCCGCGCCGATAAGCGATGCGAGAACTAAGCCGACAAGGCCCTTGGCAAAATCGTTGGAGCCCGTCTCCGCGCCGATGCCGCGGCCCTGGGCTGCGGTGGTGGCGATATTGACATCAGCACCATTGCTGGACCCGTTGGCGAATCCGTTCGCCGCGGAGGAGCCACCGAAATCGCCGTTGCCACCCAGCGACGAGCCGCCGAGGGCCTGGCGCTGCACCTCGGAGCGGTTGCTGCTCAGCATGTTCTCGGAGGAGGCAATCTCCTGCTCAGAAGGTGCGGAGCTAGTGCGCGAAGAGCTTTCCACGTAGGTGCGGCCGTCCTGGTTGAGGTACCAGGTGATCCCGCCGATGAGCAGGATACCCGGCAGGGCAAAAAGTGCCAGGCGCGCCATGTCGTTGGCGGAGCTGCCCGCGATCTCACCGGCACTCGAGCCAAGGTCCAACCCTGCGGTGGCCGGCGTCTGGGCGCCGGGGGTGGAGGACAGTCCATCAACCACAACGTTGACCGGCAGGGAGCGCTGCAGCTCGCGCGCGAGGTCGGCGGTGAACTTCACACCGGCCTGGCCCGCGTCGACTTGCTGGTTGATCAGGTCGCGACTGTTGACCACGAAGGAGACGTCGCGGTTGTAGAACCAGTCTTGACCGGCAAGACGACCGGCGAACTCGCCTACTGCGGCCAGCGGCAGAGCAGGAAGGGAGGAGGCGTCGGCCAGCTGGGTGCCGGAGATCTGCGGGGACAGCACCGACGAGGAATCCGACGACGCGTTAGAGCCAGCAGCCTTGTCCTCCTTGGTGGGGACGCGGTAGCCGGCGAGATCGGCGAAGGCCTCGATGGTCATGGCCTTAGTGCCGAGGGTGGTCACGTCCGCCACGACGTTGGCGGTGTTGTCGACGACGTGGGTTTCATTGGCGTGGTAGTACCAGTTCACACCGTTGTAGGTGCCGGCCACCCCACCCACTTCAAAGGCCCTCAGCGGCGGGAGGTCCTCCTGGCCGGCAGCAGCGGCGGCTGAGGCGCTGGAGCCGGTCATCGAGGACTGCGCTTGCCCCTGTGCCCGTTCCTGGGTTTGTTCCTGGGTTTGTTCCTGCGGCTGGCCGGCACCTTCCTGCGAGCTTTGGGCCTGGGCTGCGGGGACGATGGTGGAGCTCAGCGCGGCGGCGAGAGCGAGGGCGGGAAGGGTCTTAGCGATGGTCATGAGCAACTCCAACGGGTGCGGGCGGTGCTTTGAAGTCTCGAGCAAAACTCTCAAGTCTCAAGGCAAGCTTTAGGGTTCGGCACTAATCTACGCGAGTTTCTTTAGTCACACCAGTCACACGGGTAACAATTTGGCATAGCTGGCCCCATTTAGCGCGACCAGCCCATGTTCGCGTCCACTTGCTCACCACTGACCACGCGGTCAAACTGCCAGCCCACCACGGCGTTCTGCACGGAGTTGGCCAGCGGGTTAGCCGGCTGGATACAGCTAATGGTGAGCAACCTGCCCGGAGTCGGGCCGGTCCCCCAGATCTCCGCCGACTCCGCCAGCCCTTCCTTGCGCGGCTCATGCAGGTCGGTGGCGCGGTACGCGAGCCAGTCACTCCCCGACTCACGCGTGCGCACGTACAGTACGTCGCCGATGGAGACGGTGTGGCGGTTGGAGCGGCCGTCGAAAAGCGAATTGAACACCGCGGGAACCCCGGCACCGGTATGGCCGGCGATGACGACCACATCGGGCGCGTCGCTGCCGGGCAGCGAGTACGGGCGGTCGGGCGCGGTGTACGCGCAGGCCTCGCGCAAGGAAACAGGGTCGATGACATCTCCGACGACGCGGCAGTCCTCCTGTTCGACCGGCGCGTCCATCCCCAGCGACGGCACGGCAAGCTGGACGGGCCGGCCTACGGGAACAGTCTCGGTCGACGGTGGCGCGATAGCGGAAGCCGCGGATGCAGATGGCGCCGGTCTCTCAGTAGCCGATGGCGCTGCATGTGCAGAGTTTGACGGCGCCACCGGAGCCGGCGAGGTGGCCTCACCGCCGGAGCACATGCTCGCCAGACCGAGGACAAGCAGAAGCGCCGCACCCGCGGCCACGGCCCGGCGGATGAGGAAGACGCGGCGGTCCGGGCGGAGGCGCGTGGGGCGGCGTGTTGGCCTGGCCGTAGAAGGTCGTTGGCCCGCCGCGCGGCGCGGCGGGCGCTGCGCAGACGAGGGCACTACACCAGGCGGCGACGGCCGTAGGCGAAGACTGCGGCACCGACGAGGGAGGCCACGAGCAGCGCAGCAAGCGCGCGGGCCACGGCGTTGGAGCCGGTCTCCGCGCCGATGCCGCGCGCCTCAGCCACAACGTCCTGAGCGGCGGGCCCATCCTGGGCTGCGGCGGCGGTTGTGCCCACCTCAACGACAGGAGCGGCGTAGGCGGCGCGCTGGGTGTCGGCCTGCGGCGCTTCGGCTGCAGCCCCCGCCTCGCCCGCAGCGCTGTTACCGGCGCGCACCTCGGCGAGTGCCTGGCGCGCCACCTCGGCACTGTGCTGCGCCAGAAGCTTGTTGGAGGCCGTGACCTCGTCCTGCGTCGGCGGTTCGCTAACGCGGGCGACGTCCGTGACGTAGGTTTCGCCGTCGGCGTTGAGATAGTAGGTGCTGCCCTCGATAGTCAGCACGGACGGCAGGGCAACCAGGCCCGCGGCGACAGGGTGATCGGAGTCAGGGTCCACGTGCTCGCGGGTAAACGGCTTTTCCGCCGGGGCGCCCTCGCCAGCCGGGACCTCCTGCGCAGGCTGGTCGGCAGCCGGCTGTGCGGGCAGCAGGCCAGCGGTTGTGGCATGGTCCACTGCCACGGACTTCTCGCGCACCGCACTGTCGAGGTCGGCGAACGGGGTCTCAACGGCCTCGCGGGTGGGCACGTAGTGGGTGCCCTCCGCGTTGAGGTAGTAGGACTCGCCGGTGGCCGCGGTGGTCTCCTTAGGCAGCGAATCAGCGGCGAACGCTGCGGGGGCGCCGAGCGCGATCGCTGCGGCGAGGCTCGTGGTCAGGATGGTCAGGCGGGTGCGCTTCATTGGATTCTCCTCGACTCGGGCACTGGGGTAGGAAACACTCTCTCACAAAGTCTCAACATCAACTTTAGCGTTAGTGTCAACCCCCTGCGCCGCGCCACGCTTGTACGCTCTCGCATATGAAACACGTCAATGTCACCGATGTCCCCTCCGACGCGCAGCTCATCGATGTGCGCGAACGCGACGAATTCGCCGAGGTCCACGCCGCCGGCGCCATCAATCTCCCCCTAAGCGAGCTCATCGCGACGTACAACCAGATCGACACAGAGCGCGACATCTACGTCATCTGCAGGTCCGGCGGGCGCTCCGCCCAGGCGTGCGAATACTTCGAGCAGGCCGTGGGCTGGGACCCAGAACACCTCATCAACGTCGAGGGGGGCACCATCGCCTGGGTCGAGGCGAACCTGCCCACGCAGTAAGCCCGCGCTGCGCCGCAACCGCTCCTGGGCCACACTCGAAACGCCTCGTCCAGAGCCCGGAAATGCGTTGATCGTGGGAGCATAGGAATGTTGAAGCTCCCCAACGATTGTCGTAAATTGAGGGCATGGCCCCTTCACTTGATCTGCCCTCCGCGTTGACGAAGTCCCCCTCCTTCCAGATCGAGCGCGTCCGCCGACACACGAAGGACGGGGTGGAGCGCGCCCTCGCCGAGCGCAACACCACCATGCGCGAGTACTGGATCCTCACCTGCGTGACCGAGCGCCCGCACTCGCAGACCCAGCTCTCCTCGCTTTTGGCTATCGACGCCTCAGACATGGTGCGCCTCGTCGACTCGCTCGAGAGCCACGGCTGGGTCACGCGCGACCGCGACCCGAAGGACCGCCGCCGCCAGATCGTCACGCCGACGAAGAAGGGCAGGAAGGCGCACGCCGAACTCGCCGCCGCCGTCGGCGCCGCCGAGGATCTCGCACTGGACGCCAGCTCCCAGAAGCAACTCAAGAGCTTGAAGAAGCTGCACAAGGCGATTGCCCAAGACGCGGAGTAATCCAATCCTGGTTTAACACCAACTATTTTGGCGCGCCACTGTAGCCCGCTATCCTGTGCCCCATGACGTACGCCGACAAGCTCCTGCGTAGCCACCTTGCGCCTGCCCCGCGCACGCTCATCGACATCCTGTCGGACACCGCGCGGCGCCACCCCGACGCCGCCGCCATCGACGACGGCGACATCCTCACCTACGCCGAGCTCGTCGAGCGCATCCGGGAGGTCGCAGGCGACCTGCACCAAGCCGGCATGCGCCGCGGCGACCGCATCGGCGTGCGCATGACCTCCGGCACGCGCGAGCTCTACATCGCCATCCTCGGCACCCTGTGGGCCGGGTGCGCCTACGTCCCCGTCGATGCCGACGACCCCGACGAGCGCGCAGAGATCGTCTTCGGCGAAGCCCACATCGACGGCATCTTCACCGACGACGGTTTCCGCCCGCTCAAAGACACCAGCTCCCCGGCGGGAGACACGAACTCGCCCGCGCTTGACGACGACGCCTGGATCATCTTCACCTCAGGCTCCACCGGCACGCCGAAGGGTGTGGCCGTGACCCACCGCAGCGCCGCCGCCTTTGTCGACGCCGAGGCCCGCCTGTTCTGCCAGGACGAGCCCCTCGGCCCGGACGACCGCGTGCTCGCCGGCCTGTCCGTCGCCTTCGACGCCTCCTGCGAGGAGATGTGGCTGGCATGGGGACACGGCGCCTGCCTGGTGCCCGCGCCGCGCTCGCTGGTGCGCTCGGGCCAGGACCTCGGCCCCTGGCTGATCCGCCGCGACATCTCGGTAGTCTCCACCGTGCCCACCCTCGCGGGCCTGTGGCCCGCCGAGGCGCTCGAGAACGTCCGGCTGCTCATCGTCGGTGGTGAGGCGTGCTCCCAGGAGCTCGTCGATAGGCTTGCCACCGCTGACCGCGAGATGTGGAACACCTACGGCCCGACCGAGGCCACCGTGGTGGCGTCCGCCGCGCGGCTGCACCCGGGCGAGCCTGTGACCATCGGCTGGGCTCTCGACGGCTGGGACCTGCGCGTAGAAGAGACCGCACCCGGCGCGGGCGGCGAGCTCGTCATTGGTGGCGTCGGCCTGGCGCGTTACCTCGATCCTGCCAAGGACGCGGAGAAGTACGCGCCCATGGGCGACTGGGAGCGGGCCTACCGCACTGGCGACAACGTCCGCGCCACCGACCTCGGCCTGGCGTTTATCGGCCGCGCCGACGACCAGGTAAAAATCGGCGGGCGCCGCATCGAGCTCGGCGAGGTGGAGGCCAACGTCGCGTCCCTGCCGGGCGTGTACAACTCCGCTGTGGCTGTGCAGACCACCGGCGCGGGCGACAAGGTCCTGGTCGGCTACGTCTCTTTGGACGATCCGGGTCAGCCGTGGGACGTCCACGCTGCGCGCGAGCGCCTGGCGGAGTTCATGCCCGCCGCCCTCGTTCCGCGCCTGCATGTGATGGATGAGCTGCCCATCCGCACCTCGGGCAAGGTGGACAAGAAGGCACTGCCGTGGCCGCTTCCCGCAGCCGCGGAGGTTGCCGGCATGACCCCGACTGAGACGTGGCTGGCCGCGGTGTGGCTCGACGTGCTGGGCACGCCGGTCGAGTCCCGCGACGCCGACTTCTTCGAGCTCGGCGGGTCCTCGCTGGCGGCGGCCACGCTCATCGCCCGGCTGCGCGAGCGTGTCCCCACGATCGCGGTGCGCGACCTCTACGACCACCCGCGCCTCGAGGTGCTGGCCGCCTTCATTGATTCGTTGACGGACTCGGCCCCCGCCCCGGTGCGCGAGCGCGACGTCGTACCCGTGGGCGCCGGAACCCGCTTTACACAAACGCTCCTGCAGGTCCCGCTGCTGACCCTGCAGGCCGCCACGTACGTCACGTGGTGGGCCATCTTGGCTACTGCGCTGGGGCTCATCCAGCTGGACTGGGTCGTCCTCGCCGTACTGTTCGTGGTGCTGTGCACCCCGCTGGGCCGGCTGCACATCGGTGCCCTCGGCGCGCGTCTTATCCGCGGGCGCATCACCCCTGGCGAGTACCCGCGCGGCGGGGTCACGCACATCCGGCTCTGGGCCGCCGAGCGCTGGATGGCTGCCTCCGGCGCACTGAACCTCTCGGGCTCGACGTGGGTGGCCTACGTCGCCCGCCTGCTGGGCGCGCGCGTCGGCACCGGCGTGGACCTGCACTCCCTTCCGCCGACCACCGGCCTGCTCGAGCTCGGCCAGGGTGCCGCTGTGGAGCCGGAGGTCGACCTCACCGGCTACTGGATCGACGGCGACGTCGTGCGCATCGGCGCGATTTCCATCAGCCGCGAGGTGCGCGTCGGCGCGCGGTCCACGATGCTGCCGGGCACCGTCATCCACGACGGCGCCCACATCGAGGCGGGCTCGACGGTCACCGGCGACAAGCCCGTGAAGAAGGGCGCGCGCTGGGCCGGTTCGCCGGCGCGCAAGGTCGGCCGCTCCAAGCACCGCTTCCCCGCCGAGCGCCCCCCGCGGCGCCGCTACTGGGCGTGGCTCTACGGCGCGACCTCCCTCGCGCTGGCGTGTCTGCCCATCGTGGCTGCCGCCGCAGGTGTCCTGGTCGTCATCGGGCTCGTTGCCCTGACCGGCGGCCACCCCGCCATCGGCGCGCTGCTGTTCGCCCCGGTCGGCGGGCTGGTCTACCTCGCCGCGTCGATCGCCCTGACGTGGCTAGCCGTGCGCGCCCTGTCACCGGGTCTGCGCCCCGGTGTGACCCCGGTTCGCTCCGCCAGCGGCTGGAAGCTGTGGGCGATTACGCGTTTGCTTGACGACGCCCGCACGCGCCTGTTCCCCCTCTACGCCGGCGCCCTGACCCCCACCTGGATGCGCTTACTCGGCGCGACCATCGGCCGCGACGTGGAGATTTCCACCGCCGTGATGGTGCCCAGCCTGACCACGGTCAAAGACGGCGCCTTCCTCGCCGACGACACCCTCGTGGGCACCTACGAGCTCGGCCACGGCTGGATGCGCACGGGCACGACCACCGTGGGCAAGCGCTCGTTCGTGGGTAATTCCGGCATCACCATGCCCGGGCGCAAGCTGGCCAAGAACTCCCTCGTGGCGGTGTTGTCCTCGACCCCGAAGAAGTCGAAGGCCGGCTCGAACTGGTGGGGCTCGCCGCCAGAGCGGATGCGCCGCGTCGAGGTCGAGGCCGAGGGTGGGGAGGCGCTGACTTATCGGCCGTCGACAAGCGTGAAGCGCAAGCGCGGGATGATCGAGACGATGCGCCTGCTCGCCCCGATGGGGCACGCGATGGTCACCGCGGCGTTCATCGTCGGCGTCCACTCCGCCCTGGCGTACCTGGGGTGGTGGGCGTACGCGCTCGGCGGCGTGATCTTCATGGCGTGTGCCGCGGGCGCGCTCGCGATGACGGCGGTGGCGAAGTGGGTGTGCGTGGGCCGCCACGTGCCCGGCGAGCACCCGCTGTACAGCTGGTTTGTCTGGCTCAACGAGCTACAGGACCAGTTCGTCGAACTGGTCGCCGCCCCCTGGTTCTTCGCGCACGCGCACGGCACCGGCGAGATGAACGCGGCGCTGCGCTTGCTCGGCGTGCGCGTGGGACGCGGGGCGTGGGTGGACTCGTACTGGTTCCCGGAGACCGACCTGTGCTCCGTTGGCGCGGGTGCGACCGTCGGCCCCGGAACCGTGGTGCAGACTCACCTGTTCCAGGACCGCGTGATGAGTCTCGACACCGTCGACATCGCCCCCGGCGCGACCCTTGCAGCGCACTCGGTGGCCCTGCCCGCCTCCCACATCGGTGCCGGTGCGACGGTGCAGCCGGGCTCGCTCATGATGCGCGGCGACCACGTCCCGGCGGGTTCGGTGTGGCAGGGCAACCCGATCGAGCCGGTGCAACACTAGCAATTTCTTCCAATCCTCGCCTCGCGGTGCGCCGCGAGGTCTACGCTTTTGCTGGTGGAGAGTTCTTCGTCGGGCTGGCTGCGGCCAACACAGCTCACAGCGGCGGGGTTTGCCCTGCTCATCCTGTTCGGCACGCTGCTTTTGTCCATGCCGTTTTCCTCCGCCACCGGGCAGTTCACCTCCCCGATGGCGGCACTGTTTACCGCCACCTCGGCGACGACGCTGACCGGGCTTGTCGTAGTGGACACCGGCAGCCACTTCAACATCATCGGCCAGGTCGTGGTGCTCGCCCTGATCCAGGTCGGCGGCTTCGGCATCATGAGCATCGCCTCCCTGACCGGCATGCTGCTTTCTGGCCGGGTCACGCTGCGCACCCGCTACTCGACGGCCGCCGAAGGCCGCCCGATTACCGAGGGCAGTGTGCGCGAGACACTTATCAAGACCCTCATTCTCACGCTCGTGTTCGAGGTTCTCACCGCCCTCATCGTCGGCGTCCGCTTCGCCGCCACCTACGGTATGCCGCCGGCGCGCGCCGCGTGGGAGGGGATCTTCCACGCGGTCTCGGCGTTCAACAACGCCGGGTTCGGGCTGCGCTCCGACAGCCTGGTGTCCTACAACACCGACGGGTGGATCCTCGTGCCGCTCGCGGGCGCGCTCATGATCGGCGGGCTGGGGTATCCGGTGCTCGCCGAACTGGTGCACCGGCTCAAAGAACGCGTCCGCGGCATCGTGGACGGGCGCCCCGTCAGCGCGCGGCGGTTGTCTGTCACCACCCGCATGACACTGTGGGGAACGCTCGTCCTGGTCCTGTCCGCCACGGTGTTGCTGGCGCTGACGGAATGGCGCGGCGTCTTCGCTGACATGCCTTTGGCTTCGAAGCTTCTCAACGCCTTCTTCAGCGGTGTCACCCCGCGCACCGCCGGCTTCAACTCGATCGACTACGCCCACGCCCACCCGATCACGCTGATGATCACCGACATCTACATGTTCATCGGTGGAGGATCCGCCGGTACCGCCGGCGGCATCAAACTCACCACCGCCATCGTCCTGCTCGCGGCGATGGCGGCGGAGTTCCGCGGCAGGCCATCCACCGCCGTCGACCACCGCCGAATCCCCTCGTCCGTGGTGCGCCAGGCCATGACCGTCGCCGCCGCTGGTGTCGGGGCGGTCACGCTCGGTGTGGCCGCGCTGCGCGCCTTCGACCCGCAGTTCACTGCCGACCAAGTCAACTTCGAGGTGTTCTCGGCGTTCGCCACCGTGGGTTTGAGCACCGGCATCACCGCCTCGCTCAGCACGCCCTCGCAGCTCGTCCTGTGCGCTTTGATGTACCTGGGCCGTGTCGGCCCGTTCACCCTTGTGGCGGCACTGGCCTCACGGCACGTTATTCGCAGGTTTGATTACCCCATAGAAAGGCCCTTCATTGGCTAGCACCCTCGGCTCCCGTTTGCGGGGCAAGCAGAGAATCAACATCACCCCGGTCGTCGTGATCGGCCTCGGCCGCTTCGGCGGCGCGCTGGCCCACGAGCTCACCCGCTACGGCGTCGAAGTCCTCGGCATCGCCTCCACCGAGAAGCGGGTCCGCACCTACGCGCCCATGCTTACCGACGCCGCCGTGGCCGACACCACCGACGCCGAAGCCCTGCGCCAGCTGGGTGTCGCAGAGATGGAGCGGGTCGTCATCGGCATCGGCGCCCACCTCGAAGCCTCGATCCTTACTGCCTCCAACCTGGTCGAACTCGGCGTGCCCGACATCTGGGCCAAGGCCGACTCCGACTCGCACGCGCGCATCCTGCGCCAGCTCGGCGTCCACCACGTGATCCGCCCGGAGCACGACACCGGCCGCAGGGTCGCCCACCTCCTCGGCGGCCGATTCCAGGATTTCGCCGAGCTCGCACCCAACTACGGCGTGATCACGATGTCTACTCCCCGGCCCCTGCTCGGCGCGCCGGTGGATAGCGCCGCGCTGTGGCGCGACTTTGGTGTCCAGGTCGTGTCGGTGCGCTCCGCCGAGGGCGTGTGGCAGCCGTTCTCCCCCGGCGCGGGCCTCGCTGCAACCGATCTGGTCGTGCTCGCCGGCGCCCCAGACGACCTGGAACGCTTCTCTCAGCTCAAGGCTTAGCGCCCGGTAAAACGCGGGGGGCGTTTCTCAGCTCGCGCACGGGCGGCCTCCCGGATGTCCTCGGAGGCGAACGGCGCTGCCGTCGCCGCGGTGCGCTGCTCCGCGGAGTAAAGCTCCGGGGCGAACTGCATCTTGATGCTGCGCTGGGTCAGCGGGGCCTTGGCTGCGACGAGGCGGGCAATCTCGAGGGCGTCATCGTACTGGCCTGCCAGGCCAAATCCGCAGGCGACGGCTTCATCCGCGATCAGTGGCAGGCCCGTATAAAGCATGGTACGGGCACGCGCCCCGCCGACGAGGTCGGACAGCGCCCTCACGACCCACTCGCTGACACCGATAGCAACGTCTCCCACCGGGATGCGGAACTGGGCCTGCGGGGCAATGACGCGAATGTCGCACGCGAGGGTAAGCATTGTGCCCGCGCCGATGGCGGGGCCGTTGACGTAGGCGATTACAGGCGCATCGGCGGTGCGGATCGCGTCGGTCAGCGCGTCAAAGGAGTTGAAAAATCCCGGGCCGACTTTGTCTTCGCTCAGGTCGGCACCGGCAGAGAAACAGGAGCCCTCGCCAGTGATTACGACCGCGCGGGCCGAGTCCGCCACGGCATCGACGGCGCTGGTCAGTTCGTCTGCCAGCGCCATGCTGATGGCGTTGCGTTTCTCGTCGCGCGCGAGGCTGAGCACCGCGACGTCATCGAGGCGTTCGGTGGAGACGAACACTAGTCGCCGATCTGGTCGCGGCCGCGCTTGACGATCAAGGGGTCGGGCTCCCCGACGAGCTCGTGGTCCTTGTTGGTGTACTCGAACTTGCTCAGGATGTAGCGCATCGCGTTGATGCGGGCGCGCTTCTTGTCGTTGGACTTGATGGTGATCCACGGGGACTCGTCAGTATCCGTGTAGCGGAACTGCTCTTCCTTCGCGCGGGTGTAGTCCTCCCACTTGTCCAAGGAGGCAAGGTCCATCGGCGAGAGTTTCCATTGGCGCACCGGGTCGACCTGGCGGATAGCAAAGCGGGTGCGCTGCTCCTTCTGAGTCACAGAGAACCAGAACTTGGTCAGCGAGATGCCCGAGCCCAAGATCATGTTCTCCAGCATGGGCACCTCACGCAGGAACTCAGCGTGCTGGGATTCCGTACAGAAACCCATAACGCGCTCGACGCCGGAGCGGTTGTACCAGGAGCGGTCGAAAAACACGATCTCGCCTGCCGATGGGAAGTGCTGAATGTAGCGCTGGAAGTACCAGGACGTGCTCTCGCGCGGCGACGGCTTCTCAAGAGCGACCGTGCGCGCACCGCGGGGGTTGAGGTGCTCGTTGAAACGCTTGATGGTGCCGCCCTTGCCGGCAGCGTCGCGACCCTCGAAAATAATAATGTGGCGCTGGCCGGTGTCCTTGGTCCAGTTCTGCCACTTCAGCAGCTCAATTTGCAGCGCGCGCTTCGTCTTTTCGTACTCGTCGCGACTCATGCGCTCGTCGTAGGGGTAATTCTCGCGCCACGTTTGGATCGGCGAGCCGTCTGCCTTCAGCAGGACCGGGTCATCCTCGTCGGAATCGTCCACCCAGTAGCCTTCGACCTGTGCAAGGTCGACCATCGGCATATCGTCGTCGTTGTGCTCAGCCATGGCGCCCATTCTAGCTGCACTGGGCCTGCTGTGCTCTGCGAACGAAATGCCTGGATGCGCGCCCTGCAAGCATGCAAAAACCCCGCCGCAATGCGACGGGGTCGGTGCAAGGTGTGGGCTAAACCCACAAGTCCTTACATGTACTTCGCAGCAACGCCGGCGAGGTCGCCGAAAGCCTTGAAGAAGTCGCCGAAGGTCTCGGCCAGGTCGATGAAGGTGGCGCCGATGCCGTCGCCGGAGGAAAGCTCAACCCACTGGGAGGAGATCTCGTTCATGTCAAAATCCTTTCAAAAAGTGTGTAAGACCGATTACTTAGCGTCGGACTTGGAGGAACCGGAGAAGAGCTCAGAGGAGCCCTCGAAAGCGTTGTCGTCGCTGGACAGACCACCGATGGTCTTAAAAACGTCGTAGAGGCCACCGTTCTCGGTGACCGAGAAAAGCTTAGCGATAGCGTTCAGCACGGTGCCGAGGTCCTTGAACTGGGTAGCAATGGTACCGAGATCCATGTTTTTCCCCTTTTGGAGTAGGTGCCAGAGTGACCCTGGCGTATCTGGACAGATTCTGACACCCCGTGGAGCGTCACACGGAACATCTTGCCACAATCTCCAACCCCGTCAACATCTCGCTTCGATTCATTCGTGAGCGAATCTTTGCACGACCGTTACCTACGGCACACAGCAGAATTCTTTCGATTATTAAACTATGCGCATGAACTGGGGAGACGTTCGCGAAACGGTAAATGCAAGGTGAACGGCGAAAGACTTCTGTAACGGCGGGAATTTCATCACCGATAATCGGGGTTCCCCGCGCGCCAAAACCGGTTTATCCGCTCCCCCAATCCGGGGGGATTCACTGCCGTTCGTAGACAGCCAAGCAACATCGCCCCAGCGTCAGGCAATGCTTGTGCATCAATGAGGACGAGAGCACCGGATGCTCACCATCACAGGCACAGCAGCGTCCAGCGCCTAAAGTGGGAACTCGGAACTGCGCTGGGTTCGCACCAGCCGCAATGAATACAGTGCCCACACACGGCCCACACACGGCCCCACAAAGCATGGAGGAAAACATGGACACCGCCGCCGAATGGATCGAAACCCCGAACGACGAGGTGCCGGCCGCCCCGACCGGTGCGGCAACCTACCGGGTGCGCTACACCGCTGAGGGCGCCCGCGGCCCTGTCCCCATGACGGGCCTGGTCACGATTCCGGAGAACCGCCGCGCCGACGGCGCGATTTTCAGCTGGGCACACGGCACGACCGGGCTGTCCACCAACAGTGCACCGTCGCTGCACACCAAGGGCGACCCCATCGAGCGCTACATCACCCCCTGGACGGAGTACCTGCAAGGGTGGGTTGATGAGGGCTACATCGTCACCCAGCCAGATTATGAAGGCCTCGGCGTCGAGGAGGTCAGCGCGACCTACATGCACAAGGGGTCACTCGCCGGAGCAATCAACGGCCTCGTGGAGTCGACCCGTGAGAAGTTCGGCTCGGGCGAGCGCTGGATCAACGTCGGCTTCAGCCAGGGCGGCTACGCGGCCATCGCGGCGGCCGATAACCCGGCCGCAGGTCTCGCGGCCACCGTCGCCATCGCTCCCGGCGACACAGAGCTGGTGAACAAGAACCTGCGCCTGATGGGCGTGCGCCCCGTCGACGTCGCCCGCATGCTCAAGGGCACCGCGGTGCGCTTCTTCCCCATCGTCATTGCGGGTGCGCTTAACGCCTTCGACGGGGTCGACGGCGACGAGTTCTTGAGCGAGCGCGGCAAGGAGCTCGTCGATAAGGCGGAAAAGCTCACCCTGCCCGAGATGCGCACGGAGGTCGCGGACACGTCCGGCGGCGAGCTGTTCATCTCGAAGGCGAACACGAAGCCGATGCAGGACCTGCTGGACGAGCAGCGCATGGAGCTCATGCTGCCGCAGGGCCCGGTGTTCGTGGTGGCGGGCGACAAGGACACGACTGTTAACCGCGAGTCGATCAAGTCCGTTATTAAGGCATGGCAGGGCAAGGGTGCGAGCGTGGAGTACCAGGAGGTCGCGGACGCCACGCACGGCGACACCGTGCCGGCGAGCGCCCCGCTGCAGCGCGAGTGGTTGTCGCAGCACGTGAAGTAGGCCGATCGTCGCCAAGCAAAGCGAAGGGGCCCCACCTAACGGTGAGGCCCCATTTTCGTGCGCTGCGCTCTAGTAACGAGCCCTGCGAGCAAGCCAATTACCGAGAGACTGGATGGCCTGAACCACGATGATGAGGATGATGACGGTTGCGAGCATCGCGAAGGTATCGAACTGCTGGTAGCCGTAGGAGATGGCCAGGTCACCCACTCCACCGCCGCCAATAGTGCCGGCCATCGCGGTTGCGCCGATGAGGCCGACGGTCGCCGTGGTCAGCGCGAGGATGATCGACGCGCGGGCTTCGGGCAGCATGAACCAGAAAATGGTCTGCCACATCGTCGCGCCCATCGCCTCTGCGGCCTCGAGGATTCCGGAGCCGACCTCAAGCAGCGA
Organism: Corynebacterium sp. LK2510; assembly: GCF_040946405.1. Taxonomy (NCBI): domain Bacteria; kingdom Bacillati; phylum Actinomycetota; class Actinomycetes; order Mycobacteriales; family Corynebacteriaceae; genus Corynebacterium; species Corynebacterium sp. LK2510. The sequence continues at coordinate 97,110 of NZ_JAYWLR010000005.1, forward strand.
TGCCTCGATGAGGCGGGCGATGAACGGAGAAATATAGATGGTCAACGGCACCAGCGCCGCGGTCGTACCAATCGAGGTGCCGGTAATGAGCCGGGTCAACGGCACGATGGCCACCATCAGGATGACGAATGGCAGCGAGCGGATGATGTTCACCACGACATTGGCGATGTGGTAGATCACGGGGCGCGGCCGCAGTCCCCCTGGCCGCGTGATGACCAGCACGAGGGCTAGCGGGATCCCAGCGAGCGCGCCAATGAAAAGCGAGATACCCACCATATAGAGGGTTTCCCAGCCTGCATCGACGTACTGCTGCAGCGTCACACGTGTCTCAAAAAGGTCGGTCATGACAGCACCTCCTCAGTGATTCCGTTGCGGGCGGCAAGCCAGTCCAGCGCTTGGCCCACCCGATCGTCTGACCCCTGGAGCCCCAGCACCATGGTGCCGACTGTGGTGTGCCGCAGCGGGGCGTCGGCAGCATGCAGCAATGAGGCATCGACCCCGAAGATCTTGTGCAGGTCGTTGAGAAGGCTCCGGCCGGCCCCGCCCTCGTGGACGACACGAACGACCGTGCCCAACGCACCTTTCGCAGCGTCCTGCGCCAACGATGCCGGGAGTCGCTGCGGGACCACGGTCTCCACGAAACGGCGGGTCAGCTCGGCGCGGGGACGAGCGAAAATCTCGCCGACGGAGGCCTTTTCCACCAAACGCCCGTTCTCGAGCACCGCGACAAAGTCCGCAATCTTGGCAATGACATCCATTTGGTGGGTAATGATGAGGATGGTGATCCCGAGCTCGTCGTTGATCTTGACCAGAAGGTCGAGGATCTGCGCGGTCGTGATCGGGTCCAGCGCACTCGTCGGCTCATCGCACAGCACGATCTTGGGGTTCGTGACCAGTGCACGGGCAATGCCCACGCGCTGGCGCTGTCCGCCGGAAAGCTGGCGCGGGAGGTGGCCGGCACGATCGGTAAGCCCCACGAGGTCGAGAGCATCCGCCACGCGTTGCGCGATCTCCGCCTTGCCCACCCCTGCCAGGCGCAGCGGAATCGCAACGTTTTCCGCCACCGTCTTTGAGCCGAGCAGGTTGTAGTGCTGGAAGATCATGGAAACGTCGCGGCGCAGAGCCCGCAGCTCCCCGGACTTGAGTTGTGCTGGTTCCTGACCAAGCACGGTCACGGACCCACCGGTCGGGACCTCCAGCCCGTTGACCGTGCGCAACAGGGTGGACTTTCCCGCACCGGAGGTGCCCACCACACCGCAGATGGAGCCCGCAGGCACGGCGAAGCTCACATCCTCCAAGGCGGTGATGTCACCGTACGTCCTGGTGACACGGTTGAAGGTTACTGCGGGCATTACCTAATGGATTCCGGGACGAACCAGTAGTTGTTCACGTTTTCCTTGTCCAGGAACTCGTGGAACGAGTCGTCGCGGTACGCGTCGGCGACAGCCTTCGTCCACTCCTCACCGATCTCGTCGGAGCGGGTGGCCGCGACGAGGATCAGCTCCGGGCGCAGGGTCTCCTGGAACAGCTGCAGGCTCGGGTCGACCTTGGAGGAGTAGCTGATCGCACCGGGGATGACAGCCCAGTCAAGATCAGGAAGAGCACGCGGGATGGTCGCGGAGTCCATCGTCTTGATGTCCAGCTTGTAGCGGTCGTTGATGATGTCGTTCTCGGTGAGCAGGGCCGGGTCCGCGCCGTCCTTGATCTCGATCCAGCCGGCGCTGGCAAGGATGTTGTAGGCGCGGGAGGTGTTGGAGGCATCCTGCGGGATAGCCACGGTTTGCCCCTCGGCCACTGCGTCCATGGTCGAGTGACGCTCCGAGTACAGGCCGGCGGGCACGGTGGGGATCTCCGTGAACGAGGCGAGGTCAGCGTTCTTCTCCCGGTTGAACACGTTCATGTATGCGGTGTGCTGGTCGACGTTGAGGTCCACCGAGCCCTCCTGCACGGCAATATCGGCCTGCTGCAAGTCGGTGAACTCGGTGTACTCGATGTTCCAGCCTTCCTCGGTGAGAATGGGATCAATTCCGTCTTGGAACAGCACGGAGTACGGTCCGGGGGACACGCCGACGCGGATCGTCTTGGCGTCGGTCTCCGCGTCGGAACCGCAGGCACTGAGGGAGAAAACGAGCGCAATCGCGCTGAGGGCAGCCGCAGAACGCGTAAGTGCCATTAGAAACTCCTAAAGCATTGAGATAATAAGACCTATCAAAACTTACACCTGCCTGTACGCCCAAAGCAAACAGATTTGTCTAGTTCCAATGGAAGGATCTGTACAACAGTCAGGCCGGGGTGGATATCCACAAAAAGGAGGTGCACCTCCGGCAGCGTCGCCGGGGGTGCACCTCCTTATATATCTGTAGCGGGGCTACAGAATTCTTACATCATGCCCATTGCTTCCGGGTCCATGCCAGCGCCAGCGCCAGCCGGCTCCGGCTTGTCCGCGACAACAGCCTCGGTGGTGAGGAACAGCGCGGCGATGGAGGCCGCGTTCTGCAGTGCGGAGCGGGTGACCTTGGCCGGGTCGTTGATGCCCGCCTCCATCATGTCGACGTACTCGCCGGTGGCCGCGTTGAGGCCCTGGCCGTCGGGGAGGTTGGCAACCTTGTCGGCCACAACGCCCGGCTCGAGGCCGGCGTTGAGCGCGATCTGCTTCAGCGGAGCGGAGAGGGACTCGCGGACGATCTTCACGCCCGTCGCCTCGTCGCCCTCGAGACCGAGGTCGTTCTCGAGCTCCTTGGCGGCCTGCAGCAGGGCCACGCCACCGCCGGCGACGATGCCCTCTTCAACGGCAGCCTTGGCGTTGCGGACGGCGTCCTCGATGCGCAGCTTCTGCTCCTTGAGCTCCACCTCGGTGGCAGCGCCGACCTTGATCACGGCAACACCGCCGGCCAGCTTGGCCAGGCGCTCCTGCAGCTTCTCACGGTCATAGTCGGAGTCGGAGTGCTCGATCTCGGCGCGGATCTGCTTGACGCGGCCGTCAATCTGGGCCTGGTCGCCGGCACCCTGGACGATGGTGGTCTCGTCCTTGGTGATGACGACCTTGCGGGCCTGGCCGAGCAGCTCGATGCCGGCGGTCTCGAGGGAGAGGCCGACCTCCTCGGAGATGACCTGGCCACCGGTGAGGATGGCGAGGTCCTGGAGCATGGCCTTGCGGCGGTCGCCGAAGCCCGGTGCCTTGACGGCGACGGACTTGAAGGTGCCGCGGATCTTGTTGACCACGAGGGTGGACAGGGCTTCGCCCTCGATGTCCTCGGCGATGATCAGCAGCGGCTTGCCGGACTGCATGACCTGCTCCAGGACGGGGACGAGCTCCTTGACGTTGGAGATCTTGGAGGAGACCAGGAGGATGTACGGATCTTCGAGGACGGCCTCGCCGCGCTCCATGTCGGTGGCGAAGTACGCGGAGATGAAGCCCTTGTCGAAGCGCATGCCCTCGGTGACCTCGAGGTCAACACCGAAGGTGTTGGACTCCTCAACGGTGATGACGGATTCCTTGTTTACGGCACCGTTGCCGACGGCGTACATGGCCTCGGCGATCTTCTTGCCGATCTCCGGGTCGGAGGCGGAGATACCCGCGGTCGAGGCGATCTGCTCCTGAGTCTCGACCTCCTTGGCGTTGTCGAGCAGGTACTGGGAGACCTTCTCGGTCGCAGCCTGGATGCCGCGCTTGATGCCCATCGGGTTGGAGCCAGCGGCAACGTTGCGCAGACCCTCGCGCACGAGTGCCTGGGCGAGGACGGTAGCGGTGGTGGTGCCGTCGCCGGCGACGTCGTCAGTCTTCTTCGCTACTTCCTTGACCAGCTCGGCGCCGATCTTCTCGTAGGGGTCCTCGAGGTCGATCTCCTTAGCGATGGTCACGCCGTCGTTGGTGATGGTCGGCGCGCCCCAGGACTTCTCCAGGACGACGTTGCGACCCTTGGGGCCGAGGGTGACCCTGACAGCGTCTGCCAGGGTGTTCAGGCCGTTCTCAAGGCTGCGGCGTGCTTCCTCATCGAATGCGATCATCTTTGCCATGTGAGTTTGTTGCTCCTCTTAGTGAGTCAGAGTTTTCGTTGAGCGACGACACTCCACCGCCCGGCTCCGTAAACGTTGGGGCCAGGCGGACGTCAGCGGATAAGCAGGCGCCCGCGACGGCACGGCTGATGAGTGGTGTCAGCCTCACCTACTTGAGAGTATTCGTTCTTAGCACTCACATGCGTCGAGTGCTAGTGACCATTTTTAGCACTCTCGGCCCCCGAGTGCAACGACGCGGCGTGAGGGTTGATGGGTGCAGGTGGGCGTCGATAAGCACTGTGCTTAACGGCACCAACCGCGGTGGTACGTTCGGGGCCATGACGACCCCCGACGCATTTTCCCCGCACCGCGACCGCATCTTCGCGGACTTGTCCGCCCTCGTCTCCTTCAACTCGCCCCACTCCACGCCGGAGCTTGCGAGCGAGCACGAGGCGGCGTGCGCCTGGACCGTCTCCGCGCTCGAGCAGCTGGGGCTTAACGTGACCCGCCACGCCACCGTGGACGATGCGGACACCGTCATCGCCACGAAGGACCCCGTCGGCGACGCCCCGACCGTGCTGCTCTACTCGCATTACGACGTCGTCCCCGCCGGCGACCCCGCCGCATGGACATCCGACCCTTTCACCCTGACCGAGCGCGGCGGGCGCTGGTACGGCCGCGGCGCCGCCGACTGCAAGGGCAACCTCGCCATGCACCTCGAGGCACTGCGTCTTACCCAGGCCGCGGGTGGAACCGACCTCGGACTCAAGGTCGTCGTCGAGGGATCCGAGGAGCTCGGCGGGCTTGACGGGCTCGTGCGCCTCATCGAATCCGACCCGGCCCTCTTCGCCGCCGATGCCATACTTATTGCAGACTCCGGCAACGTCGCCGTCGGCACCCCGACCCTGACCACGTCACTGCGCGGCGGGGCGCAGGTCAACGTCACCGTGGAAACACTCGAGGGCGCGATCCACTCCGGCAGCTTCGGCGGGGCGGCACCGGATGCGGCCCACGCCCTCGTGCGCATCGCCAACTCGCTTTTCGACGAGCACGGCCGCACATCCATCGACGGAGTCAGCTGCCTCGCCACGTGGGAGGGCGACCCGTATACCCGCGAGGACTTCCGCCTCGATGCCGGCGTGCTCGAGGGCGTACAGCTCCTCGGCACCGTTGAGGACGAGCCCGCCGACATGGTGTGGGCGCGACCGGCGGTAACGATGATCGGGTTCACCTCCACCCCGGTCGCCGAAGCGGTCAACGCCGTCAACCCACGCGCCGAAGCGCAGTTCAACCTGCGCGTGCCCGCCGGCATGGACGCGGAGTTCGTGGCAGAGAAGATGGAGGAGCACATCCGCGCCCACACGCCGTGGGGCGCGAAGGTCGAGGTAAACATCTCTGGCCTCAACCAACCATTCTCCACCGACCCCGATGGCCCGGCCGCCAAGCTTCTGGGCGAGTGCCTGCGCGAGGCCTACGGCACCGATTCGCTTGCCGTTGTCGGCGCGGGTGGCTCCATCCCGCTGACCATCACGCTGCAGGAGCAGTTCCCCAACGCCGAGATCGCGCTGTTCGGCGTGGAGGAGCCGCAGTGCGGCATCCACGGGGTCGACGAGTCCGTAGACCCGAGCGAGATCGAGCGCATCGCGGTGGCCGAAGCGTTGTTCCTACGGCGGTTCGGGGCGTAGATTCTCCGGATTGCCCACCCAAGACGAGCCCCGCGCACCGGATTCACCCCGGCGCGCGGGGCTTTACGCTTCCCACATTTTGGGAGTTAAACAGCGTTCCTGCCCACCCTATGGAACGTGACGCGGAAAATAGTTTCAAAAATGAGTTGCAGGCCACATTTATCTCCGTTAGTGTGACCTACGTGACTCAGATTCTTCTTCTCGCAGCAGCGGTAGCAAAGGCTACGTACCCCGGCCACACATAGCCCACCGGTTCATGTGGCACGGGGAAGTAGTCGGTAGGACTTACCAGCACCACGAGAACCGGTGAAAACCAACCTCGAGCCACAAGAAGGAAACCGGCCGCGATGACCCGCAATCTGACCGACACCAGCTTCGCCACCTACTTCAACACCCAGTTTGGCACTCAGTTTGGAACCCAGTTCGGAACCGCACCGCACGTTCAGACGCAGACCCAAACGCGAACCGCCACCGTTTTCCGCGACACCCGCGATCCGCTGCAGGCACGGTACGACATCGACAGGAAACTGCCGCGGGACCTGCGCGACGAGGCAGAAGGAATGGATTGGGGCCTGTTCATGGCCACCTACGCCCCAGCCCCCACGTTCCACGTCGCCATCACCGACGCATCCGCCCAATCCTGGTTGAACACCCACTTCCGTTTGGCTACTACCGCGCTGCCGAAGACCGCCACTCCGCACACCTCCATCGAGGAAGTCACCGCCTCCGGCCCAGTCGGGGCGATCACCGAGGTCCTCCACCGCTACGGCCGCTTCGTCGAAATGCTCTCCTTCCACCAGATCGAGCTCTACGAAGCCACCGTCACCTGCGTCAAAGTCCAGCACCAGACCAACGAGAACCGCCGCGCATGGGCCATTGGATTCCACTCCGATGCATCCCACTCCGTTGCCGCGGCCCTGTCCTCGGCGGCTCAGCGCATCCACGGAAACTTCTAAGGCCGCCTTCGCTAAAAGCCGCGCATAAATGTAAAGTTGTCGATGTTGGTCGCGCCACGACATGACGCGCCTCACATTTGTTTGGGTAGCTACTCAAGTTGATGCGGTGGAGTGCAGTCCCATGTTCGGGCCCATGCGTGGGTTCATATAAGGGATCGTTGGACGCGGTTAGAACACGAACTGGGTCTGCCCCCGCCTCACCACCCGCGTGGGTACAGGTCCGCCACAAAACGGAGCTTGAGGAGGGCCTGCCACGTGCTGACATTGATGGTCGCGCTGTTCGTTGCCACCTTCGCCGCCCCCTTCCTGATTCGCGCACTCGGACGCGTCGCCTTCGCGCTTCTCGCCCTCGTGCCGCTGGGAGGGTTCGCGTGGATGGTGAGTCTGTTTTATGACGGAGCATTCAGCAACGGCGGTGAAATCCTCGCCAGATACACATGGATGCCCAGCGCCCACCTGAACCTGGAGTTCCGCCTCGATGCCCTGGCAGGCCTGTTCAGCCTGATCATCCTCGGCATCGGCGCACTCGTCCTTTTTTATTGCTGGGGATACTTCGACTCCAACCCGCGCCGCCTCGCGGTCTTCGGCGGGCAACTCACCGGCTTCGCCGCCATCATGTACGGGCTTGTCATCTCCGACAACTTCCTGCTCATGTACGTCTTCTGGGAGCTGACATCGATCCTGTCCCAGATGCTGGTGAGCTACTACGGCGAGCGCGCCTCCGCGCGCCGCTCGGCCCTCCAAGCGCTCATTGTCACCACCTTCGGCGGCCTGTCCATGCTTGTGGGCATCATTCTCCTCGGCCGCCAGACCGGAATCTGGCGCCTGTCCGAGATCTCCCAGTTTGCAAACATCGACTCCGCCCCGGCGATTTCCGTGGCGATCGTGCTGATCATGCTCGGCGCGCTGACCAAGTCCGCCCAGGCACCGTGGCACTTCTGGCTGCCCGGCGCGATGGCCGCGCCCACCCCGGTCTCGGCGTACCTGCACGCGGCCGCGATGGTGAAGGCCGGTATCTACCTCGTCGCCCGCCTCGCCCCGGACCTCTCTGCCGTTCCGACCTGGCACATCGTGGTCATCGGCACCGGCGTGTTCACCATGCTGCTCGGCGGCTGGATGGCGCTGAAGCAAAAAGACCTGAAGCTCATCCTCGCCTACGGCACCGTCTCCCAGCTCGGTTTCATCACCGCAGTGATGGGCGTGGGTTCGCGCGAGGCGACTATGGCGGGCCTCGCGCTGACGTTTGCCCACTCGCTGTTCAAGGCAGCGCTGTTCATGATCGTCGGCGCGATCGACCACTCCACCAGCACCCGCGACATCCGCAAGCTCTCCGGCCTCGGCCGCCGCGCCCCGCTGCTGGCCACGCTGGCCGTTATCGCCGCAGCGTCGATGGCGGGCATTCCCCCGCTGTTCGGTTTCGTGTCCAAGGAGGCCGCGCTCGAGGCTGTCCTGCACGAAGAGCTCCTCGTCGGCATGCCCGGCGGCATGATGCTCGTCGGCCTGATTGCCGGATCCATCCTCACCATGGCCTACTCCCTGCACTTCTTGTACGGTGCTTTTGCCACGAAGGGCGACGGCGTGACGTCGGAAGCTGTTGAGCGCATGGAGCCCATTGGCCCGGCGCTGTGGCTGTCGCCCTTCCTGCTCACAGCCATCACCGCGGTCCTCGGCGTCTTCCCGCTGCCGCTGTCGGATGCGTTTAACGAGTACCTCGACGTGCGCTTCCCAGACGTCGAAGGCTCCTACCTGAAGCTGTGGCACGGATTCACCCTGCCGCTGCTGCTCACTGCCATCATTGTTGCGCTCGGCTCCATCATGTTCTGGCAGCGCCGCCTGGTGGCCAAGGCGCAGTTTGATAAGCCCGCGCTTGGTGACGCCGACGCAGTCTGGGACAACATCCTCGCGCGCCTGCGCAGCTGGTCGCTCAGCCTGACGGCGTCGACTCAGCGCGGCTCGCTGACCATCAACCTGGCTGTTATCTTCTTCGTCCTCATGGTCCTGCCGCTGTCCGCGCTTATCCTCGGAGACAGCAACTCGATCCGCATGATCGTGTGGGACAGCCCCCTGCAGGGTGTGACGGTCGCGTTCCTGGTGATCGTGGCCGTTGCCGCCACACTGCAGCGCAACCGCCTCTCCGGCGTTGTCATGGTCGGGCTCAGCGGCTACTCCATGGCCGTGATCTTCTCCCTCCACGGCGCACCCGACCTCGCACTAACGCAGGTGCTGGTTGAGACGATTTCCATGGTCATCTTCATGCTGGTGCTGCGCAAGATGCCCACCGAGATCGAAGTCCGGGCCGAGGACGTGCGCCTGCGCTCCTGGTTGGCTATCGGCACCGGCGTGTCCGTCGTGGTGGTGGCCATGACCGCCATCTCGTCGCGCGTGGCAGAGCCCATCTCGACGGCGATGCCCGACCTGGCCTACGAGATCGGCCACGGCGCGAACACCGTCAACGTGTTGCTCGTGGACCTGCGTGCGATGGATACCTTCGGCGAGATTTCCGTTCTGGTCATCGCCGCGACCGGTGTAGCCAGCCTCATCTACGGCACCGGCTCGTTCCGCCGCCCCTCGCGGCGACCGGTACTGCTAACCACCAAGCCGCGCTGGCTCGCCGCAGGTGTGGACACCGAAACGGCGCAGAACCGCTCGCTCATGGTCGATGTGTCCACCCGCGTGCTGTTCCCGTCGATGTTCTTGTTGTCGATGTACTTCTTCTTCGGCGGCCACAACGCCCCGGGCGGCGGCTTCGCCGGTGGCCTTGTCGCTGGCCTCGCCCTGGCACTGCGCTACCTCGCCGGCGGGCGCCGCGAGATCACCGCGGCGCTGCCCATCGACCCGGCGAAGATGCTGGGAGTCGGCCTCATCGTTGCCGCTGTGGCGGCGATCGCCCCCATGTTCTTGGGCAACCCGCCGCTGACCAGTGGGTACATCGAGCCGGATCTGCCGCTGATTGGCGAGGTCGCGATCCCGTCGGCCCTCGTCTTCGACGCGGGTGTCTACCTCATCGTCATCGGCCTGACCATGCACGTCCTCCTGTCCGTGGGTGCCCACCTCGACTACGAGGAGCACCAGCGCAAGGAGCGCGCCCGCGAGCGCGCACGCCAGCTGCAGGAGAAGAACAAGGTCCGCCGCGAGAAGCAGAACGCACGCCGCCAGGAACGCGCCTCGGAGCGCGAGGCGGTGGCGACGTCGGGATCGACGTCGATCCGGGTGGCGTCGACAAGCGAAAGGAGCGAGAAATAAATGGAGGCCAACCTCTTTTTGCTGATCGGCTCGGGTGTGCTCATCGCCGCCGGGGTCTACCTGATGCTCGACCGCGTCATGCTGCGCATGATCCTCGGGCTGACCCTCATCGGAAATGGCGCGAACCTGCTCATCCTGCAGGCGGGCGGGCAGGCGGGTTCCCCGCCCATACGCGGCCGCGAGAGCGAACTCTACGGCGATCACGTCGCTGACCCGCTGGCGCAGGCGATGATTTTGACCGCCATCGTCATCTCGATGGCGCTGGTGTCCTTCATGCTGGCGCTGGCGTACAGGCAGTACCGCTACCGCACCGCCGACGTGATTGAACGCGACGTGGAGGACCGGGCGATTGCTGCGCGCCCGTCGACCCCGTCCGCGGCGCCGGACCACGACGCGTCCGACGACCCCCGCACTGGGCGCGCGAGCTCGTCAGGTGACAGCTTCGGCCCCCGCAGCTTCGAGGAGCCCGTCAAGGAGGCCAAGGGTGACTGATTTCTTTCTCGCGTACGCGGCGTGGGCACTGCCCCACGCACACCAGCTCATCCCGATGGCGGTGCTGCTTCCCGCAGTTGCCGCAGCCCTGATCCTGGTCACCGGCCGCTGGGTGCAGCTGCAGAGCGCGATCGCGTTCATCGCGCTGCTCGCCCTCGCCGGCATCGCCACCACACTGCTGCTCGTCGCCGACCTCTACGGCATCCAAACAGTGCAGATGGGTGGGTGGGACGCGCCCATCGGCATCACGTTAGTGGCCGATCGCCTCTCCACTGTGATGCTGCTCGTCTCCTCCATCGTCTTGTTCGCCGTCATGTGGTACGGCATTTCGCAGGGGCTTCGCGACGGCGTCGAGGACGACCCCGTCGCCGTCTTCCTACCCACCTACATGCTGCTGTCCATGGGCGTGAACCTCGCGTTCCTCGCCGGCGACCTGTTCAACCTCTACGTCGGCTTCGAAATCTTCCTCGTGGCCTCCTACATCCTGCTCACCATGGGCGCCTCCCCCGCGCGAGTGAGCTCGGGCATTAGCTACGTCGTCGTCTCGATGGCTTCGTCGATGGTCTTCCTCTTCGCGCTTGCGATGGTCTACGCCTCGGTGGGAACCGTGAACATGGCCCAGGCTGGCCTGCGCATGGAGGAGATCCCGGACGGCACCCGCACCGCTATCTTCGCCACGCTGCTCGTGGCCTTCGGCATCAAAGCCGCCGTCTTCCCCCTCGACGCCTGGCTGCCCGACTCCTACCCCACCGCCGCCTCGCTCGTCACCGCCGTGTTCGCGGGCCTTCTGACCAAGGTGGGCATCTACTCGATCATCCGCATGCGCTCCTCGGTATTTACCGCCGGTTCGCTCGACACGATGCTTATGTGGGTGGCCCTGGCCACGATGATCGTGGGAATCATGGGCGCTCTCGCCCAAAACGACATCAAGCGTCTGCTCTCGTTCACCCTGGTCAGCCACATCGGCTACATGCTCTTCGGTGTGGCACTTGGCACCTTGCAGGGACTGTCCGGCGCGATTTTCTACGCCGTCCACCACGTGCTTGTGCAAACCACGCTGTTCCTCGTCGTCGGTCTCATCGAACGCCAGGCCGGCACCTCGCAGCTGCGCCGCCTCGGCTCGCTGCTCTACACGGCGCCGCTGATCGCCATTTTGTACATCATCCCGGCGCTTAACCTCGGTGGCATCCCACCGTTCTCCGGGTTCCTGGGCAAGATCATGCTGCTCGAGGCCGGCGCTAACGAAGGCTCCTGGTTGAGCTGGGTGCTCATCGCCGGCGCGGTTATCACCTCGCTGCTGACCCTGTACGTGATGATGATCGTCTGGTCGAAGGGTTTCCTACGCGATCGCGCCGACGCCCCCGAAGGTGACGTTGTCATCGCTCGTCCGTCCGCGCTCGCTGACGTCAAGGAGACAGTGTCGAAGGATGAGCGTGACGACGTCGGCCGCCTGCCGGTTGGCATGGTTGCCTCCACCACCACCCTCGTCGTCGCGTCTCTGGCAATCACGGTGCTCGCCGGGCCGATGGCGTCTGTTACGGACCGCGCCGCCGAATCCGCTTCCGACCGCTCGATCTACCGCAGTGCCGTGCTCGGCGAGAATGCCGACGATCCGACGCGCCGCCTTGACCGCCCCGCCGTCGAACCCAACCGCGGTACCCGCGACGAAATCACAAACCGCAACCGCGAGGATTCCCTCGCGCCCGCGAGCGAGCACGACGGAACTGTCGACGACCGCGGGTCCATCCCCGATGCCACCGGTGTTTCCACGGTCGCCGTGCCCGAGCCTGTCGGCGCCCGCAGCAACGCCGTCGGAGGTGAACAGTAACCATGTCCGGAATTGCGAAACGCTTCCACCCCTCGTTCGTCCTCTGGCTCACCGTCATGTGGATCCTTCTGCAGGGTGAGCTGACGTGGGGCAACCTCATTGCCGGTGTCTCTTTGGCCACCATCATCGTCTTGGCGCTGCCGCTGCCGCAGGTACCGGTCAGCGACTACAAGATCCACTACGGCAAGCTGTTTGTCTTCCTGCTGCAATGGATCGGAACCCTCATCACCGCCTCCATCAAGGTGGCTTGGCTCGCGCTGCGCCCCCAGGAGCCGCCGCGCAACGCCATCTTGCGGGTTCCGATGCGCGTCTCTAACGACCTCGTGCTCTACCTCGCCACCTGCTTCTACAACCTGCAGCCCGGTGGTTCGGTCTCCGACATCGACATCGCCAACCGCGAGTGGACCATCCACGTCCTCGACGCCGAGACCGAAGACGACATCGACAGGGAGATCAACAACGTGCTCAAGCTCGAACGCCAGATGATCGACATCTTCGAAAGCAGGAGGTAGGCACCGTGGACCACACCCTGTACACCTTTTTCCTCACCATCGCCGCGGCCCTGATCGTCCTCGGCATGTTCATCATCAGCTGGCGCATCGTCGTCGGGCCTGACTCCATGGACCGAGTGCTCGGCAACGACGCCGTGACTGCCTCCCTCCAGTGTGTTTTGGCCCTCTACATCGCCTGGACCCTCGATACCACCGTGGTCAACATCATGATGGTCATCGCACTGCTCGGCTTCATCGCCTCGCTGGCTGTGGCCCGCTTCCGCCGAAAGGACGGCTCACTGTGAACTGGCACCTTATTGGCGACATCGTCTCGCTCATCTTCATCCTCCCCGGGGCCTTCATGGTCTTCTCGGCCGCGGTGGGCTCGGTGCGCTTCAAGTCGACCATGTCGCGCATCCACGCCATCACCAAACCCCAGACCACCGGCCTGGTCCTCATGGTCATCGGCACGCTCATCCGCGTTGTCACCCACCCCACCTTCGGCCCCGGCGAGCGCGGCGACGTCGGCGTCCTCGTCCTGCTCGTCCTCTTCGCACTCATGACCAACCCGGTCACCGCGCAGCGACTCGGGCGCATCGCCCGCCGCGAAGGCCTCTACGGCGATGAAGACTCCCTGTCGCGCAACGAGCACCCCACCGAGCTCCAGCCGCGCCGCGGCGTTGCGTCCAAGCGCAACGAGCCGATGCGCGTCGAGCTCGACACCGACGCGCAGCGTTAGCGCCAGGCGAGCTCGATCATCTCCCGGCAGGACGCGTCCACGACCGGCTTCCAGTCGCGGTGGACGTTGTAGATCCGGCGCATCCGCTTGTAGCCGGGACCGCGCTCGAGGACTTCCAGAACGAGGTTGAGCTCATCGACGCAACCGAGTTCCCGGGCGATGGGCTGGAGGACGTCGACAAGCTCGGCGAGCTCCTCTGTCACCCAGCGCTCGTCAGTCTCGCGGGAGGTGATGACGAGGGCCTCGAGGCCGTAGCGGGCGCCGCGCCACTTGTTCTCGGCGAGGTGCCATGGCTGGAGACTCGGCAGCTGCCTGCCCTCGTCGAGCATCCGGTCGTAGTGCACCACCAGGCAGTGGGTCAGCGCGACGACCGCGGCGAGCTCGCGCAGGTTGGACGTCGCATCGCAGATGCGCACCTCGATAGTGCCCCACTTCGCGGCCGGACGAATGTCAAAGTGCATCGACCCGGTGTGGTTGATCACCCCTGAGGTGCGCTGATCCGTCATGAACTGCACCCACTCGTCCCAGGTGTCGAAGTGGTACGGCATGCCGGCAGTGGGCAGCTGCTGGTAGAGCATCGTACGGTTCGAGGCGTAGCCCGTGTCGATGCCGTCCCAGCCCGGGCTCGACGCCGAAATGGCCAGCAGGTGCGGGTACTTGGTCATCAACGCGTTGATGATCGGCCACACCCGGTCCTCGTGGCGGATGCCCACGTGACAGTGGATACCCCACAGCAACATCTGCCTACCCCAGTACTGGGTGCGCTCAATGATCTCCTGGTAAGTGATCTTCGGGCTGAGCGGCTGGGTGCGGAAGTCCGAGAACGGGTGGCCGCCGCCGGCCCAGAGCTTGAGGCCCTTGTCCTCTGCGACGGTGCGCAGCTTGGTCAGAGTCGACTGCAGGTTATCGAGGGCCTCGGCGGTGTTGGTGCACACCGGAGTGACCAACTCGACCGTGTTCTGCAGAAACTCCTTCTCCAAGTGAAGCTCCGGGTATCGCGAGTGAGCCTCGTCGATGACCTCTGCCGCGCGCGGGACAAGATCGCGCGTTTCGGGGTCGACGAGGCAGATCTCCCACTCCACTCCCAGCGTCGGCTTGGGTGAGCGGGCGAAGTCGCGGTACGGATCCATGACGGAAAGCTTACCGGGGAGGGGTTTTGCGCTGCGGGTTTTTGGTTGGGTTGGTGGTTGGTTGGTGGTTGGTGGTTGGTTGGGTTGGTGGTTGGTGGTTGGTTGGGTTGGTGGTTGGCTGTCCGTGGTCGGTGACAAATGTGTCGGGTGGCTGTGCAGATGTGTCACTTTCCCCAGGTCAGATTTTCACCCTGGCCAGATTTGTCACTGGTGCCAAACCACCAAACCGCCAAACCACCAAAAACGCCCGCAACCCCCACCCAAGGTGAGGCGCTGCGGGCGCGCTGGGACCAGAACTAGCCAGCCAGGACGACCGTGACGGTGCGGGCGTTGCCGGTGGCTTCGCGCGGCAGAGACGCGCCCTGCGGCACCTCGGTAACCGGCATCGGGGTGCCGCCGACGCGCTGGGCGACATCGGCTGCGACCTGCTCGGAACCCGGGACGGCCGGGTCGAAGAAGACCGTGGTCTGCGGGAAGATGCCGTAGGTCTGCTCGGGCAGGTTCATCTGCGCGGCGTCGTTCGATTTGTTGACCACCTGGTAGTCGCGGCCCAGCTGGTCGGCGGTGCGGCTGGCAAGGTCCGGTGTTGGGGAGTTGTTGTACACCAGGACCTCGGCGGTTTCGCGGGTCAGCGGCGCACCGGCCGGAGCCGGAGCGGGAGCAGGAGCCGGAGCTTCAGGGGCATTATCAGCCGGAGCCTCAGCCTCAGTACCAGCCTCAGCAGACGGAGCCGCCGACGGCGCAACAGCACCGGGCTGACCAGCAGCCGACGGCGCGGCGGAGGCTGCAGTCGGCACACCAGTGGTCGCGCTGCCTGCGGTGTTGCTCGCCTGGTCGGCGGGGCCCTGAGTCAACGCGTAGACGCCCCAGAGCAGAAGGATTGCGGCGACGGCGATGAGGACCATGCCGAGGCCGCGCTTCGGGATGCCCCCGGCGGCAGCAGCAGTGCTTCCTGCGCCGGTGCCCGCAGCGTAGGCGTAGTCGTCGCCGTCGGCACGGTGGGCGCCGCGGTAGTCCTCGGCGTCGACGGCCTGGAAGGTGTCGGTGCCGTCGTTGTCGTAAGAATCAACTGGCTCAGTATTATCACGATTCACAGCAGCCACATTAGATAACCAGAACCCGTAACGCCGGGAGACGCGCCGAGAAACAGCGTTTACGCCATGTCGTCGCGGATGCGCTGCAGCCGGCGCACGAGCTGGGGTCGGGCGGCGAGGGCCTCGGGGGCGTCGAGAAGCACATTGAGCCGCTGGTAGTAACGCACCGGCGTCAAGTCGAGGCGCTGGCGGATCGCCTCTTCCTTCGCGCCCACCGCGCGGGGGGCCGAGGCCTCGAAGTCGAGGATGGCTAAGTCATCCGGGGAAAGCATGCCTAATATATTGGCATGACAATTCGACCCATCGTGATTCACGGGGACCCCGTCCTCCACAACCCCACCCGCCTGGTGGAACAGCCGGTTGAGGAGCTGGCCGAGCTCATCGCCGACATGCACGAGACCATGGACGCCGCCCACGGCGTCGGCCTGGCCGCGAACCAGATTGGTGTCGACCTGCGCCTGTTCGTCTACCACTGCCCCGACGGCGATACGATGCGCCGCGGCACCGTGATCAACCCGGTGCTCGAGACCAGCGAGATCCCCAAGACCATGCCGCGCGACGACGGTGAGGACGACGAAGGATGCCTGTCCGTACCGGGCGAAGGATGGCCGACCGGCCGCGCCCACTGGGCCAAGGTCACCGGCTTGGACGAAAACGGCAACGAGATCGAAATCGAGGGCGAGGGATTTTTCGCGCGCTGCCTGCAGCACGAGGTGGGTCACCTCGACGGGTTCCTCTACACGGACGTGCTTACCGGCCGCTACAAGCGCGAGGCGAAACGCGTCATCAAAGCCAACGGGTGGACCGTGCCGGGCAACACCTGGCTTCCCGGTACCGACGAGGATCCGTTCGGCCACTAGATGAACGGTTTCTTCCGCTCTGACGACATCACCGTCGGGGACCGGGTCGTGGTGCGCCAGCGCTGCGGCGAGAAGTTCAACGAGGTTCTCGGGCATGTCGTCAGCCTTGATCCGCTGGTGCTGCGTCCGCAGGAGCTCGGCGGGGCGCCTTCTTCCCGCGAGGCGGTCGAGATTGGGCAGGCCGACATCATCAAGAAGCTCTCGCCGCGCACCGTGCGCAACTCCGACATCCGCGCAGTTGAGGCGGCCTACGCCAAGGCGTTTCCGGGCCACGAGCACGAGCTTATCGACGGCTGGCTCGCCCGCTCCGGCGCCGACATCGCCGAACGCTCCAACTCAGCGACCCCACTAGGACACAGCGCGGGCTTCAACCCCGTCCCGCTCGCCGAGCTGGAGCGGTTCTACCACCGCCACAACCAGCCGGTGCAGCTGCTAATCCCAGAACGCATTGGCAAACCCGCGCTGAAGCTCGTGGGTGCTGGCGGGTGGTCACTGGGCGAGGAAATCCTGGTGATGACCCATAGCCTTTCCACCGAGCACACCGCCTCGCCGCGCTTCGATGTCCTTGCCAAACCAGACGAGGCGTGGCTGGAGCTGTACCACTTCCGCGGCAGCACCCTGCCTGTAAAGGCGCTCAAAGCCATCGCGAGTGAGATCGATGGGACGCTCGGCTTCGCCCGCCTAGTTATCGATGGGGAAACGGTGGCGGTGACACGGGTGACGGTGACCTCCTCCGCTGATGGGCGAACCTGGTTGGGATACTCAGCCGTCGAGGTGGCGCGCCCGTGGCGGCGCCGCGGCTTGGGCGAAGAGCTCATCCGCAGCGTGCTCGCCTGGGGCGCGGACAGCAGCGCGGATGCCGCCTACCTGCAGACGCGGCAGTCCAACACGGCGGCCGTGGCGTTGTACGAAAAGATCGGGTTCATCGAGCACCACCGCCACCGCTACGCCGTCCAGGTCTCCGGCGCTGGGTTAGGGTAGAGCCATGCGCATTGCCAGCTGGAACGTCAACTCGGTGCGAAGCCGCGCCGAGCGCATCACCGCTTTTCTCGAGCGCACCGACATCGACGTCCTCGCGATGCAGGAAACCAAGGTCACCGACGAGAAGTTCCCCTACTCTACTTTCGAGGCGGCCGGTTACGAGGTCGCGCACGTCGGGTATTCGCAGTGGAACGGCGTCGCGCTAGCTTCGCGCGTCGGGCTCGATAACGTGCGTGACTCTTTCGACCGCCAGCCGGCGTTTGCCAAACAGGGCGAGCCCCAGGTTGAAGCCCGCGCGGTGGGTGCCACCTGCGGCGGGGTCGACGTGTGGAGCTTGTACGTGCCTAACGGGCGCGCGATTGGGGACGCGCACTACGACTACAAGCTCGAGTTCCTCTACGCGCTGCGCGACTCCATCGACCCAGCCGCGGCCGCGGTGTATTGCGGTGACTACAACATCGCCCCGCGCGACGAGGACGTCTGGGACATCTCCTGGTTCGAGGGCAAAACGCATGTCACCGAGCCGGAGCGCGCCGCCTTCGAGATGCTGCTGGAGGCGGGCCTGACCCAGGTCACCCACGACGACCGGTACTCTTTCTGGGACTACAAGTCGCTGCGGTTTCAGAAGAACCAGGGCATGCTGATTGATTTTCAGCTGGTGACAGAGTCGATGGGGCGCAGATTAGCAAAGGCGTGGGTTGACGTCGACGAGCGCACAGGCACCGGCGCCAGCGACCACGCGCCGGTGGTGGCCGACTACGACACGCGCACATTAGCGCTTGACTGCGTCCGATGACTCTAACCTTAGACATTTCCTGGTGGCAGTTCGCGCTGATGGCGCTGGACTACGGCATCAAATTCGTCATGATCGGTATCGTGCCGTCGAACCGGCGCCCCTCAAGCGCCAACGCGTGGCTGCTGCTCATTCTGCTGCTTCCCGTCGTCGGCCTGCCGCTGTATCTGATGATGGGCTCGAACTACGTCTCACGGCGCCGCCACCGCATCCAGCAACGCGCGGACGCTGAGCTCGAAAACGTCCACCTCGGCATCCCCGATGTGCCCGACGGCGTCGAGCTCGGCGCTGACAACGACGAGCTCGTGCGGCTCAACCGCGCCCTGACGGGCTTTCCCGCCGTCCACGCGGACGTGCGACACCTGTGGGCCGACTACGAGATGACCATGCGCCGCATCGCGGAGCTTATCGACGCCGCCGAGACCTACGTTGACATCGAAATCTATGCCGTGGCCTGGGACCGCACCACCTGGCGCGTCTTCGAAGCCATCGAGCGCGCCACCGCCCGCGGCGTCCACGTGCGCCTGCTTTTCGACCACATCGGTTCGCTGAAGTACCCGGGTTACCGAAAACTCGGCAAACGGCTGAAAGCCATCGGCGTGGACTACCACCGCATGTTGCCCCTCGACCCGCTGCGCGGGCGCTGGCGCCGGCCGGACCTGCGCAACCACCGCAAGATCATCATCATCGACGGGCGCGTCGGGTTCATCGGCAGCTTCAACCTCATTGACCGCAGCTACTTGGTCCGCAAGCACGTGCGTGCTGGGCGCCGCTGGGTGGACGCCTTCGTAGAGCTCGAAGGCCCGATCGTCACCTCACTAGAAGCGATGTTCGCCGTCGACTGGTACACCGAGTCCGGCGAGCGCATTCAGCTCGAGCCTCCCGTTCAGGCCGACGGCGACCACATCGTCCAACTCGTGCCGTCCGGGCCGGGCTATCAGGCCGAGCCGAACCTGCGGATGTTCAATACGCTCATCCACAACGCGCGCGAGCGGCTCATCCTATGCTCGCCCTATTTCGTCCCCGACGACACGCTGCTCGAAGCCGTTACCACCGCCTGCTACCGCGGCGTGCGGGTTGACCTGCTCGTCGGCGAAAAGGCGGACCAATTCATGGTCCACCACGCCCAGTCGAGCTACTACGAGCAGCTGCTCGAAGCCGGAGTACACATCTGGGAGTTCCCCGCCCCGTACGTCCTACACTCCAAGTTCGCGCTCGCGGACCCGGGCTCAGAGGCCTCGATCGGTGTGATCGGCTCGTCCAACATGGACATGCGCTCGTTCACGCTGAACTACGAGAACTCTCTGTTTATCGCCGAAGGCCCCCTGCTCGGCGAGATCAAGGCTGTTGCCGACACCTACATGTCGGTTTCGCGCGAGCTCACCTTGGAGCGCTGGGGCGAGCGACCCTGGTACCGCCGCTACATTGACAACGTGATGAAGTTGACCTCGGAAGTGCAGTAGGACTCCCGAGTGGGGCTAGTTTTAGGCGTCGCGTTTTAGGCGTCGCGCGTGTGCAACAACACGAGCCCGATGATCCACACCACGACCGCCCACACGGCGTAAACACCGAGCGCCTCCCACGGGTCGAGGCCGCTGCGGGGAGTGTTGAGCATGAACGCGTAGAGGTTGGAAAAGGGCATGTACTCTGCCAGGTCCTGACCAATGCGCGGCAGGAAGCTGACAAGCGCTTCGATAACGAACTGCAGCGCGAACGCGAGCGTGACCGCACCGGCGGTGTTACGCACGATCCACCCCAAACCCTGGCTGAACATGACAACGAACACGGCCGCGAGCGGCAAGGCCCACAGGGCACGCGTGGTCGCCGGGTTGGTCGTCCAGTGCGCCGGGTTAAAGGCCAGCGCATCGCCAATCGTGAACGCGAAAACCAGCGCCACGAATGTCAGCACAGCGCCGATGAGCGAGGCGAGCACCAGCTTGGCCACCGCTACCTGCCACCGGTTCGGGTTAATGCGGAAGGTTGTGGCGTGGGTGCCGTGCCGGTACTCGGTGGTCACCGTCATGATCGCCTGCAGGGTGACAATTAGCGTGGTGCACGAGGCCACCATCATCACGACGGACAGCGGAATGTAGGAGAACGACTCCGGGCTATCCATCGCGCCGAAGGCGGCGGCGAAAACCAGCGGCAAGCCCAGCACGAGGGCGCTGGTCCACCAGAAGGCGGGGGTGGTGCGCAGCTTGGTCCATTCGGAGGTGAAGGTGTTAAGCATTGGGGTCCTCCTTGGACGTGTACTGGGCGTGGCCCTCGGTGGAGTGAATGTAGGCATCCTCAAGCGAGGCGCGGCGCTCGGTCAGCTCGTTGAGCTGCACGCCGTGCGTGAATGCCACAGCGCCGATCTGCTCGCTGGTGTGGCCCTCAACGGTGACGATGGGCCGCCCGGCGGCGTCGGCGCCGCGGACAAACGAGATACCAGCCGCTGCCAGGGCAGCTTCCAGAGCCGGCGGGGACGCGGGGCGCACCACCGCAGCGACGGCGGAGTTGTCCGAAATGAACTCGGCAACCGTGGTGTCAGCCACCAACCGGCCGCGCCCAATGACCACGAGGCGCTCTGCGGTCTGCGCCATCTCCGCGAGCTGGTGGGAGGAGACGAAGATGGTACGGCCTTCGTCGGCAAGCGAGCGCAGGAGACTGCGCACCCAGCGAATGCCCTCGGGGTCGAGGCCGTTGATTGGCTCGTCGAGGATCAGTACCTCCGGGTCCCCCAGCATGGCCGAGGCGATGCCGAGGCGCTGGCCCATACCCAGTGAGAAACCGCCGACCTTCTTGCCAGCCACATCGCTCAAGCCGACAAGATCCAGGACCTCGTCGACGCGGGCGGAGGGCACGCCCGCGGCGTTGGCCTGCCACAGCAGGTGGTTGCGCGCGGAGCGGTTCGGATGCGCGCTCTTAGCGTCCAGCAGGGCGCCGACGGTGCGGGCGGGGTTGGCGAGGTCGCGGTACGGGGTACCGCTGATCAGCGCGCTTCCCGACGTCGGCGAATCCAGCCCCACCAGCATGCGCATCGTGGTGGATTTACCGGAACCATTCGGGCCGAGAAAGCCCGTGACAACTCCGGGTTTGACTGTGAAGGTGAGGTCGTCGACTGCCCGGACCTCACCGTAGACCTTTGTCAGGCCGTGAGCTTCAATCATGCCTCTCAGTATGCCTCACCACGGTGTCCAAAGACGCCTCGAAGCCCGGGTGCAGCGGTAACTCGCGCAGCGCGGAAATCTCCACCCAGCGCAGCTCATCGCTTTCCTCGTTCGCTACCGTGTCGATCGGCTCACCGGTCGTGGTGGCCGCGAACACGGTGGTGTACGACCAACCACTGTCGAATGGGCCGGCGGTGACAGCCTCACCGTTGACGCGGACGAGCGCCGGGTCGATCGCGCACTCCTCCACCGCCTCGCGCAACGCTGCCTCGGCCGCGCTCTCGTGCGAATCACGCGCCCCACCTGGCAAGGCCCACGTTCCGCCCTGCGCCGTCCACATCGCACGGTGCTGCAGCAGCACCCGCTCGCCTGCCTGGAGGAACAACCCTGCGGCGCCGAAACGGCCCCACATCTTCTGCCCGTTCGGGCCCGTCATCCAGCCGTTGCCGTCACCTTCCATGCCCTCCACAATAGAGACCACCGCGCGGTCGAGTTTGACTCGCCGACGCTGAAGCATTGGACGCGTGCGCAATGAGAGCACAGGAAACCGCCTGCCGCGGTTTTCAAGGGGTTATCCTTAATACTTATGCGCGAGGCAGCACCGGTAGCGGGCAGACAAGGCGACGACGACGTCGTTGCCGTGTCCGCTGAGCGCGTTGGGGTTGCCGAGCTTTCCGACGACGCCTGGCTCGACGAACTGGAAGACCGCCCCGAAAACCGCGGCCCGCGCTCCTTTATCGCCGAGACATTCACCGGCCCGCTGCGGTGGGTGCGCCGGTTCATCGACTTCGCCGAGACCACCCCGGGCAAAATCATCGCGATGATGACGGTGCTCACCCTCGCCCTGTTCGCCGCTGGGTGGGCGATGAGCCAGTCGATGGCCCAGCGCCAGGATTCGCTGAACATGCTCATTGAATCCACGGAGCCGATGAGCAATTCCGCACACCTGCTCTACACCTCGTTGTCGCAGGCAGACACGGTCGCCACGACGAATTTCATCTCCCCCGGCACAGTCGGCCCCCACGAGGTAACCCTTTACCGGGCCTCACTCGACCAGGCCGTCGTGGCGGCGAACGACGTGCTTGAGAGCACCGTCGATACGGATCCGAACGCCAACCGCGACGACATTCGCGACCTTGTCAGCCAGGTGCAGCGCAACCTGCCGCTGTATGCGGGCCTGATGGAGCGCGCGACCACGAACCAGCGCCTGGGCAACCCCGTCGGTGTGGCGTACATGTCGCAGGCCTCCGGGATCATGCGCGAGCGCATGCTTGACGACGCCTCCCAGCTCTTCGAGCTCTCCCGCCAGCAAGTCGGCGCCGAGATGGCTCGCCTCGCATCCCCCCAGTGGTTCCCCTTGTCCGGCCTCGTGGCCGCCCTGGGGTTTTTGCTGCTTGCCCAGTGGGCGCTGTGGCGTATGTTCCGCCGACGCCTGAACAAGGGCTTCCTTGCCGCGACGGTGATGATGATCCTGGCTATCGGGTGGGTCGGCGTATCCAACATCGTGGCGTTCCAGTCGGGCGCCGTCGGTTTTGAGAGGGCATCGAACCCCTGGGAGGAGCTCACGACCGCCCGGATCAGCGCCCAGGAAACGCGCACCGATGAGATCTTCGCCCTGCTGCGCCGCCAGTCCGTCGATGAATCCGCCACCTCCTTCACTGGGACGTACGGCGTGGTGCAGCAGGCCTTCGATGCGGCCGAGCCCACCGCCGATCCCGCGCTGGTTGCCTCTGGGCGCGCCGCGTTGGAACAGTGGGCACGCACCCACGGCGCGCTGATCACCACGCTCAACGAGGGCCGCTTCGACAACGCCATTGATTTGGTCACCGTCACTGAGAATGGCTCATCCTCCTCCGCCCAGGCGTACCAGCGACTCGACGCGGCCTTGGAGGAACTGATCAGCCAGTCCCGCGCTGACATGCGCGACTACATCTCCGCCTCGCTCGACGCCACGCGCGCCGTCTCGGGCGCGGTGCTGGTTCTGACGGTGCTCTCCATCCTGTCCATCTGGGTGGGTATTCGCCGCCGCCTTGGGGAGTACCTGTGATGCGCGGCGGTGCACTCGTGGCGGTGGTGGCGTCTCTGGTCCTGCTTACCGCCTGCTCCGGCGAGGGCGCGGCCCCGCAGGCACCGACTGCGCCTCCGTTGGCCTACTCCGGCCTGCCGCTTCCGCCCGGCGCGCAGGTCGATCCCGCCGGTATCCGCCCGGGGTGGGACAACCTCGATGATGACAGCTGGCCGGGCTCGTTGCGCCCCGATGCTGCCGTGCCCGCCGAGCGCGTGCCCGAGATCCTGGAGCGCGGTCGCCTCATCGTCGGCGTCGATCAGTCCCAGTACCTCCTTTCTTTCCGCGACTCCGCCCACGGCGAGCTGCGCGGCTTCGAGATCGATTTAGCCCGCGAGATCGCCCGCGACATCTTCGGGGACCCGACCAAGGTGGACTTCCGCTTCGTCGAGTCGTCGAAACGCGTCGCTTCGCTTGACGACGCCACCGTGGACATCATCGTGCGCACCATGTCCATCACCCCCGAGCGGGTCGAGCGCGTCGAGTTCTCCACCCCATATTTGACCAGCTCCGTGCGCCTACTCACCCGCCTCGACGGCGATATCTCCGGACCCGCGGATGCCGCAGGTGCCACGATCTGTGTCGTCGACGGCACCAACTTGGTTGAGCTGGCGCGCAGCGTCGCCCCGGACAGTAAGATCCTGCGCACCCGCAGCTGGTCTGATTGCCTCATGGCCTCGCAGCTATACCAGTCCGACGCCGTGCTTGCCGACGACGCCATCCTCGCCGGCATGACCGCCCAAGACCCGCTCACCGAGGTGCTGCCCACGTCCTACGGCACCCAGCGCTACGCCGTTGCCGTGCGAAAGGGCAACGACGGGCTGGTCAGGCAGGTCAACTCGACGCTGGAGCGCATCCGCGACGACGGCACGTGGAACAAGATGTTCGCCACGTGGCTGGGCGCATCCTCGTCCACCCCGGCCCTTCCGCCCATCCGCTACCGCGATACAGAAGGAGGCCAGTGATGACCTCGCGCACCCCCGACAGCGATCCCACCGAGGCGGTCGCCTTCGATCCGTTTGCCGACGAGGACGACGACACAGCCGCACCCAGCACTGCGCCTGGCCAGGAGGCCGCCGCTGCCGATCCCGCCACCGAAGCCGTCGCCTTCGACCCCTTCGCAGATGATGACTCCACCGACACCCACTTCGTCGACACCACCGGCAGCGAGGAGTACGCCGGCCTGGGCGATATTGCCCAGCTGTTGCGCGACCTGGACAAGCTACGCGAGGGCACAAGCAAGGAAGATACCTCGCAGCGCTCACGCCGCCGCGCGCTCGACACCTTCCGCGAGCTACGCGGAACCAAGCGCGCGGCCCGCGTCGTAGCCGACGGCATGGTGGAGCTGCCGTGGATCCCGCCCACGGACCCGGCGCGCGCCCTGACCAACCCGAAGAAAGCCCATGAGGAGAAGGGCATCCCGCTGCCCCAGCTCAACCCGGGTGACATCGTGGCCAACCAGTACGAGATCACCGGCGTGATCGCCCACGGTGGCATGGGCTGGATCTATCTGGCCCACGACCACCACGTGGCCGGGCGCGTCGTGGTGCTCAAGGGACTGCACTCGGCAAAAAACGACGACGAGGCAGCTGCCGCCGCCGCGGAGCGCGAGTTCTTGGCGGACATTACGCACCCCGGCATCGTGAAGATCTTCAACTTCGTCGATGACCCGCGCGCACCCGGCGGGTTCATCGTCATGGAGTATGTCGGTGGCCCCTCGCTGCGCAAGCGCCGCAACGCGCAGCCGAACCATTTGCTGCCCGTCGACATCGCCATCGCCTACATCTTGGAGATCCTGCCGGCACTGAACTACCTACACTCGCGTGGCGTTGTCTACAACGACCTCAAGCCCGACAACATCATCGTCTCCGAGGACCAAGTCAAGCTCATTGACCTCGGCGCGGTCTCCGGGATCGGCGCTTTTGGCTATATCTATGGCACCAAGGGTTTTCAGGCGCCGGAGGTATCCACGCAGGGCCCGTCGATCGCCAGCGACATCTACACGGTGGGCCGCACGCTCGCCGCGCTCGTTGTGGATCTGCCGCGCGAGGACGGCGTCTACGCGCCGGGTCTGCCCTCACCGACCCACACGCCGCTGTTTCGCCGGTTCCTCTCCCTGTACCGGCTTATCCTGCGCTGCTGCCACCCGGATCCAGCCAAGCGCTTCGCCACCGTCGCCGAGCTCGAAACACAGCTGCTCGGCGTGCTGCGCGAGAGCATCGCCATCCGCGACGGCATCACCCACCCCGCGCAGCACTCGCTGTTTTCCCCGCAGCGTACGACGTTTGGCACCAAGCACCTCGTCTTCCGCACGGATCAGCTTATCGACGGCATCTCCCGCACCGTCGAGATCACACCCCAAGAACTGGTCGCCGCCCTCCCACAACCGCTGATCGACCGCTCCGACGTCGGCGCATCCATGATCCAGGGCTCCGCCTACCAGGAGCCGCAGGAAACGCTGGAAAACCTGCGCCAGGCGATGCAAACCCCGCAGTACGAGGAATCCGACGAAATCCCGTTTGGCGTCGTTCGCGCCATGCTCGACATGGGCCTGACCTACCAGGCCCGGGCCTGGCTGGAGTCCCTCAGCGAGAAACTCAGCCGCAACTGGCGCTTCTCCTGGTTCTTCGGCATCATAAACACCCTCCTCGGTGAGACCGAGACCGCGCTGCGCGACTTCTCCCGCGTCCTCAACATGGTCCCCGGCGAGTCCGCGCCCAAGCTCGCAATCGCCGCGTTGAGCGAGCTCCTCCTACAACAACACGGTCCCGAGGCCGTCGAGTTGCTTAACGACGACATCGCCCGCGCCACCGTCGGCATCCGCTCCAACTTGAGCGACCTTCCCTCCTCCCTGTTCGAGGAGTGGGAGGAGCGCGGCCTGATCTCTCCTGAGTGGAACATGCTGGTTTTTGACCCGGCGCTGCTGCGCTACACCGCGCTGCGTTTGTACTCGCTGGTGTGGCAGACCAACCCCACCACCGTCTCCGCCGCGTTCGGTCTTGCCCGCTTGCTCATGGCCGAAGCCGAGGTGGAACTTGCCGTCGCCGCCCTCGACCGCGTGCCCCAATCCTCGCGCCACCACCGCATGGCTCGCTTGACGACGATCCTCGACCTCGTCTCCGCAGACCTCACTGAATCCCGCATCCGGCGCGCCGCGCGCCGACTAGAAGAGATCCCCACCAACGAGCCGCGCTTCCTCCAGATCAAGGTCTACGTCCTGCGCGCCGGCCTGACCTACCTGCGCGAGGCCGGGGTGTCGAAAGCCTCGAGCAACCACCTCCTGTTCGAGTTCCCCTTCACAATCCGCGGGCTGCGCGGCGGCCTAGCGGTCACCCTGCGCGAGCAGGCACGCTACGCCCCGTATGCCCACCACCGCTACGCGCTTGTCGACATGGCAAACAAAGTACGTCCCTCCACCTGGTTCTAACCTGCCCTTTTTGCGTAGCCGGTGAGGACTAGGGCGTTGCGCACCCGCTCCACCAACTCCCCTGAAACCACTTCCTCCCACGTCGCACGAATGAGCACCTTCTCACCGTGCAAGAGCCAGCGTTCGCGCTCGCGCTCCTCGTGGGTCACGTACTCCCAGTTGTCCCGCGACTTCGTGCGCCCGTCGACCTCCACGACGATGCACCCGTTGATCTCCATATCTGCCCGGCCGAAGTGCATCAACCCCCACGAGTCGTAGTACTTGAACTGGACCTGCTGCTTCACACTGACTACTCCCGGCAGCTCTGCTTGCAGAACCGCGTCGCGCGCCAGCGTCTCCAACGGCGACTCGCTCAGTTGCGACGCGTACGCGAGCAGCTCCCGAAAGCCTCTAATGCCCTGCGACCTGGGCAGGAGCGTCGACTGTGCCAGCAGGTACTCGTTGGTGATGTCGGATCTCTG
>NZ_JAYWLR010000006.1:0-118428 GCF_040946405.1 Corynebacterium sp. LK2510
GAAATTGGGGAACGCGGGCTGGAGTTCTTAACGATTGGTCTGCGTATGCCACAGCTTCGCGACATATCCAAGGAATTCTCAGCCAATCCTCTCGGTTCCCGGCGTGAAGGCAGGATCGCGACCTAGCCGGTTCGTGCAGAGTTGGACTCCACACTCGCCGCGCTGAAATATTGACCCCCGCTCAGGAGGCGGGATACAGTGGAACCACGACGAGCCGGTTACCGGAACGTTGTCGCCTGGAGCCGCGTAGGCTCCAGAGCTTTTTGGCCCTTAGCCCGCTTTTTGGCCTAGGGCATCCATTTTCGCTGATGGACCACAGATGGCCCCAATGCTTTCACCAGTCTTGCCGTAGCCCGACGCGCCGACTTACTCGCTGTTTTCTCCTCACGGTCTCGACGCAGGATGTAGGCAGCCATATCGGCAGCCTGCACGCCTCTGCTATTTCGGGAGTCCACGAATTCGATGTCTCCATTGATGCAGAGCAGCCTCTGGCTGCGATAACCCGGCGTTGAGACTCTCACGAAGCTCTGAATCGCTTCGTTGAATTCGTCCTGGTGCGGCACGGTGTCCGCAATGATCTCGCACATCTCACCGTTTCGTGCGCAGTATTCATTAACTCGCTCCAGCAGGTGCCGGAGAGCTACCTCGTGCGGACTATCGGGATATTTGTAGCGCGCATTGAGTCGCCTTACGTCGACCCCCTCGAGGTAGATTCTGGCGCCGCAATTCTGGATAGCGTGCATTACCTTCTGATAAATCGAGACGCAAGCACCGAATTTGCCGTGTAGAGCGGCCCAATCATCGAGCCCATTCATCAATGCGTGGCCGTGAAACTCCGGAGGCGAGGACCATCCGCTGCGCACTCGGGTGCTCTCAGCTAGCTCATCAAGCCTCGACGCAAGGATGTTTCCTTGTTTCTCATCGACGAGAACACCCGCGACGTAGTAGTGATCGTGCTGATAAGACTCATCTACGTAGAGCCGGAACATGCGAAACTCCCGATGTAGGGTCGCCGGTCAACTGCTCACGTGCCGTCGATTGCTGGATCACTTTCGGCCGATCCAGCGATCGCGACGCGCACGTTCCAACTCTAGTGCCCGTGCTCCCCAGGCTGCTTCAGCTCGACAGTCTGCCCCGGCTCCGCCACGACGTACTGCCCCATCATTCCGCTGTCCTCGTGGAACAGCATGTGGCAGTGGTACATGTAGGCGTGCGTGGGGTCGGGGTAGAAGCCGATGTCCACGAGCAGTTTCACGGTGGACAGCGGCGGGATGTCGATGGTGTCGTGCCAGCCGGCGGTGAATGCCAGTTCACCGCCGTCGATGCCGAGGACCTGGAACCGGGCGTTGTGGATGTGGAAGTTGTGCGGCCAGTCGGCGTTCTCGTTCGTCACTGTCCACACCTCCGGCCCCGGCTTCTCCACCACGAAGTCGACGCGGTTTAAGTCCATCGACTGTTCGTTGATCTGGAAACCGTTGAGGCGGAACTCGCGCTCGACTGCTCCTGCGGGGTCGAGCGTGTCCATCGCCACTAGCTGGTTGACCGTGATGCCCGACGGGTCCGTCACTTCGGCCGGACCGCGCAGCTCGAGCAGGTCGAATCGCTCGTTCAGACCGAAGCCGTCGGCAATCTCGCCCTCCTGCAGCCCGCCGTTGTTGGGCACGCCGATGGAGCGCAGCGTAAAGGTCTCGTTGGCCGCAAGGTCCACGAGCACCTCGACGCGCTCGCCGGGGGTCAAGAGGATGGAGTCGACTTCGATGGGGGCGTCGAGAAGCCCCTGGTCCGTGCCCACCACGTGCATGGGGATTCCCAGGCTGAGGTTGTGCAGACGCATGGTGGCGCCGTTGACGATGCGCAGGCGCACGACGTTGCGCTCGGCTTGGAAGAAGGGCTTGGTGATGCCGTTGATGACCGGGGTGTTGCCCAGCAGGCCGTAGGTCGGATCGATGGTCTCGTCGAGGTTGTCGCCATCGAACTTGGCGTCGGTGATGATCACGGGGATGTCGTCGACCCCGTAGTCGCTCGGCAGTCCGGCGTTGTCCGCGGCCTCGTCGGCGATGACGAGGCCGCCGGCCAGCCCACGGTAGGCGTGCAACGCGGACACGCCGTGGGTGTGCGGGTGGTACCAGCAGGTCGAGGCGGGCTGGTCCACGGTCCAGGTTGGGTTCCAGCTCTCACCGGGGTTAAACGCGAGCGCGGGGCCGCCGTCGGCCGCGGCCGGAAGGTGCACGCCGTGCCAGTGCACCACCGTGGGCTCATCGACCTCGTTGTGGACGGTCATGTTGATCTTCTCGCCGCGGCGCATATACAGCGTCGGGCCGAGCCAGGCGCCGTTGAAGCCCCAGGTGTCGGTGGTAGTACCGGGGAGGATCTCGAACTGGCCCTTCTGAGCCGTCAGCTCGAAGCTGCGAGTGTCGCCGTCAAGCTCGCCTGTGTACAGCGGCGGGATGGGCAGCGGGCGCGGTTCGGCGTCAGCACCCTGCGGTGTCTCCTGTCCACGGATCGGCCCGTTTCCGGGCGCGCACGCGGCGGCGACACCCGCCGTAGCGATGACGATTCCCTTGAAGAACATCCGGCGCGACATTTCCACGGCGACTCTCCTCGCGTTCTTAGCCTGTACTTATCTGATTTATTCCAATTTCGACCCTACTATGTGCATCCATGAGTGACCCCCATCCGCCACCTCTTCCCCACCAAGACGCCAACGCACGCCGTTTCATCTGGTCAAACGGCATGCAAGGCATTGGCGACCAGATCGTCGCGGCGAAGTCCGTGCTGCCGTGGCTGTTCACCGCAGCCGGCGTCCCGGCGGCGTTTACCGCTTTCCTCGTGCCCATCCGTGAGTCGGGATCGATGCTGCCGCAGGCGGCGCTGAGCCCCCGGATCAGCGCGCACGCCAACCGCAAACGCATCTGGCTGCTCGGCTCCATCGGCCAGGGCATCTCAGCCGCAGGCATCGCCCTCGCCGCAGCGTGGCTGACCGGCGTCACACTCGGCGTTGCCGTTGTTTTCCTGCTTGCACTGCTTTCCGTCTTCCGCGCCGTCTGCTCGATCACCGGCAAAGACGTTCAGGGCCGGACAATCCGAAAGGGCCAGCGCGGCCTCATCACGGGCCGGGCAACCGCACTGTCGGGTTTCTTCACCCTGGCAATCGGGCTGGGGTTGAGCTTCCTTCCTGCACAGCTGCCTCACTGGGCGATCGTGGCGCTGCTTGCCGGGGGTGCGGCGACATGGTTCGTCGCCACGGCCGTGTTCGCGCGCATCCAGGAACCGCCCGGTGGGCACACGGTCGAAACCTTCGACGCGGGATGGCTGCGCGCGACAATCGACCTCGTCCGCGACGACAAGGAGCTGCGCCAGTTCCTCATCGTCCGCTCGTTGATGCTGGTCACGTCCCTGTCCGCCCCGTTCATCGTGGTGCTCGCGCGGCAAGAAGGCCAGGATCTTACCGGCCTGGGAGCCTTCGTTATCGCCTCTGGCGGCGCGGCGCTGATCGGCGGGCGTATCTCCGGTGTCTGGTCGGATCGCTCCTCCAAGAACGCGATGGGGGTGGGTGCGGGCGTGGCCGCAGCCGTCCTCGTGGTGCTCGTGGCGTGCGCACAGTGGGCGTCGCCAAGCGTGAATGCGTGGGTGATGCCCGCCGGATACTTCCTGGTTAACCTCGCGCACACGACGGTGCGGGTGGCGCGCAAGACCTACCTCGTCGACATGGCCGACGGTGCACGCCGCACCATGATTACGGGGGCGTCGAACACCGTCATGGGTGTCGTGCTGCTTGTAATGGGCGCGGTGTCCTCGCTTATTGCGGTTCTCGGCCCGGAAGCGGTCCTGCTTTTCCTCGCCGTGGTCGGCGTCGTGGGTGTGGTCGGCGCGGGCAGGCTCAAAGACGTCTCTCATCGCGGGGGCTAGATGCGGGGGCTAAGCGTTATGCTGTGGTGAATCTTTCATCACCCCCACCAAAGGAGAATTTCCGAGTGACTACCCACTCCGAGTGTGCAGTTGTTGTCCTCGCCGCGGGTGCGGGAACCCGCATGAAGTCCGCAACACAGAAGACGCTGCACGAGATCGGGGGCCGCAGCCTCCTGTCCCACTCCCTGCACGCAGCTGCGTCCATCTCCCCGGCACACGTTGTCGCCGTTGTGGGCCACCAGCGCGACCAGGTCTCCCCCGCCGTTGACTCGATCGCTGAGCAGATGGGCATCGACATCGCCCAGGCGGTGCAGGAGGAGCAGAACGGCACGGGCCACGCGGTCCAGGTCGGCCTTGGCGCGCTTCCGGATTTCACCGGCACCGTCGTGGTCACCAACGGCGACGTTCCTCTATTGACCGGTGAGACGCTGCAGAAGCTTGTCGACGCCCACCGCAGCGCCGCAGCAGCCGTCACCGTCCTGTCCCTCGAGTTCGACAACCCCACCGGCTACGGGCGCATCATTCGCAACTCCGCGGGCGAGGTGGAAGCCATCGTTGAGGAAAAAGACGCCAACGACGAGCAGAAGCGCGTCCACGAGGTCAACTCCGGTGTGTTCGCCTTCGACGCCGCCACCCTGCGCGACGCGCTGACCCGGATCGACTCCAACAACGCCCAGGGTGAGCTTTACATCACCGACGTCCTCGGCATCGCCCGCGGCGACGGCAAGACCGTGACAGCCTTCACGGCTCCCGACGCCCGCGAGCTCGCCGGCGTCAACGACCGCGTCCAGCTCGCCGAAGCCGGCAAGGAGCTCAACCGCCGCACCGTCGAGCGCGCAATGCGCGAGGGTGCGACCGTGATCGACCCGGCCACCACCTGGATCGGCGTCGAGGTCGAAATCGGCCGCGACGTGGTCATCCACCCGAACACACAGCTGTGGGGCTCCACCACCATCGGCGATCGCGCCGAGATCGGTCCCGACACCACGCTGACCGACATGGAGATCGGCGCGGGCGCGAAGGTTGTGCGCACCCAGGGCGAGCTCGGCGTCGTCGGCGCCGGCGCGTCCGTCGGCCCGTTCACCTACATCCGCCCCGGCACTGAGCTGGGCGAGGGCGGCAAGCTCGGCGGCTTCGTCGAAGCGAAGAACGCGAAGATCGGCCCCGAGTCCAAGGTCCCGCACCTGACCTACATCGGCGACGCCACCGTGGGCCGCGGCTCCAACGTCGGCGCATCCAGCGTTTTTGCCAATTACGACGGGGTGAACAAGCACCACACCACCATCGGTGACTACTGCCGCACCGGCTCCGACACGATATTCGTCGCACCCGTGACCATCGGTGACGGCGCCTACACCGGCGCAGGTACAGTAGTGACCGACGATGTGCCCGCAGGCGCGCTCGCCTTAAAGGAGGGCCGCCAGCGCATCATCGAGGGGTGGGTGGAGAAAAACCGCCCCGGCACCGATGCGGCCAACGCCGCGAAGAACGCACGCGAGAAGTAAGGAACACGATGACCGGTTATTCCACCGAGAACCAGAAGAACCTGAAGGTATTTACCGGGCGCGCCCACCCCGAACTCGCTGAGGCTGTGGCCAAGGAGCTGGGTATCGACCTCGTTCCCACCACCGCGCGCGACTTCGCCAACGGCGAGATCTTCATCCGCTTTGAGGAGTCCGTTCGCGGCGCCGACTGTTTCGTCATGCAGTCGCACACCCAGCCGCTGAACCAGTGGCTGATGGAACAGCTGATCATGATCGACGCCCTCAAGCGCGGCTCTGCCAAGCGCATCACCGCGATCCTGCCGTTCTACCCCTACGCGCGCCAGGACAAGAAGCACCGCGGCCGCGAGCCGATCTCTGCTCGCCTCGTCGCCGACCTGCTCACCGCTGCCGGTGCGGACCGCATTGTCTCCGTCGATCTGCACACCGACCAAATCCAGGGCTTCTTCGACGGCCCGGTCGACCACATGCACGCGATGCCGATCCTCACGGACTACATCAAGTCCAAGTACCCCCTGGACAACCTCTGCGTTGTCTCTCCGGACGCCGGCCGCGTCAAGAGCGCCGAGAAGTGGGCCAACACGCTTGGCGACGCCCCCATGGCCTTCGTCCACAAGACCCGCGACATCGACGCTGCGAACCAGGTCGTGTCCAACCGTGTCGTCGGTGACGTCGCGGGCAAGGACTGCATCCTCATGGACGACATGATCGACACCGGCGGAACCATCGCCGGCGCCGTCGGCGTACTCAAGGACGCCGGCGCGAAGTCCGTGCTCATCGCCACCACCCACGGCGTGTTCTCCGGCCCGGCCCGCGAGCGTCTGAGCAAGTGCGGCGCCGAGGAGGTCATCGCGACCGATACTCTGCCGCAGTCCACGGAAGGCTGGGACAACCTCACCGTTCTCTCGATTGCGCCGCTGGTTGCCCGCACGATCCGCGAGATCTTCGAGAACGGCTCCGTCACCACGCTGTTCGAGGGCCAGGCGTAGTACCACCCCGCACCATCACGAAGGGGCCGGCTGATCCAGCCCGGCCCCTTTTTCTCTACCCCAAACAAGGAGATCATCATGGCTACGATGACGATCGGCGACTTCATCATCAGCCGCCTTACCGCGCTCGGCATCACCGAGATCGTCGGTGTCCCGGGCGACTTCAACCTGAGCTTTCTGGAACAGATCGACGCGTCCGAGACCTTGCGGTTCGTCGGCACGTGCAACGAGCTCAACGCGGCCTACGCCGCTGACGGCTACGCCCGCCTCCACGGCGTCGGCGCGCTGTTGACCACCTACGGCGTGGGTGAGCTCTCCGCGCTCAACGGAATTGCCGGCGCGCGCGCCGAGCACGTCCCCGTCATCTCGATCGCGGGCGCACCACCGCTGTACGCCACCGAGTACCGCTGGAACCTGCACCACACGCTTGCCGACGGCGACTACGACAACATGCTCGACGCGTTCCGCCCCTTCACCGAGGTGGCCATCCGTGTCTCCCCCATCAATGTGGTCGAGGACGTCGACCGCGCGCTGCGCACCTGCGTGCGCGAAAAGCGACCCGTGCACATTCAGATCCCCTCTGACATCACCCACCTCGAGGTCGAGGTGCCGGATGCGCCGTTTAACGTCGAGCTGCCGCCGAGTGATGCTGAGCGCCGTGCGACGGCCGTCGAGAAGTTCTTGACGGCGTTTGCTGCCGCCACGAACCCGGTCTTCCTCATCGACCAAGACACCGACCGGCATGGTTTCACCGATGTGTTCCGCCGCATCATCGAGCGCGCCCACATCCCGTACGCCCACATGACCTCGGGCAAGGCGCAGCTCAGCGAGCGCCACCCGCTGTGCCTAGGCACCTACAACGGCGCCGCCTCCGCCCCCGGGGTGCAAGAGGCGGTGGAGTCCTCGGACTTCCTGGTCACCACCAACCCGCGGTTCATCGAGGTCAACTCCGGCAGCTTCACCCACGACCTGCCGGAATCCGGCGTGGTGAACTTCGGCGACCAGCACATGGTGCTCGGTGGCGAGTTCATCGTGGGTATCACCTCCCTCGAAGTGCTCGAAGACATCGCTGCCCAGATTCCGGAGGCCGACGGGGAGCTCGCGCAACCCCACCCGGCCCCGGAGTACAGCGTCGAGGACTCCGCCAACCTGACCCAGGCGCGCCTGTGGCCGCGCCTGGCCAACTTCATCCGAGAAGGCGACGTGGTCGTGGCCGAGGCTGGCACCTCCAACATCGGGCTTGGCCCGCAGCGCCTGCCGGATGGGGTCACCTACATCAACTCGCCCATCTGGGGCTCGATCGGATTCACTCTCCCGGCTCTGATGGGAGCTATGCTCGCCGCGCCCGACCGCCGGCACATGTTGTTTATCGGCGACGGATCATTCCAGCTCACCGCCCAGGAGCTGTCCACTATCGTGCGCGAGGACCTGAAGCCGCTCATTTTCTTGGTGAACAACCGTGGCTACACCATCGAGCGCTACATCCTCGGCATGGACCAGGAGTACAACGACATCCAGAATTGGCAGTTCGGCGAGCTACCGCGTGTATTCAAGGCCGACACGACCATGACGACGTATCAGGTGCACACCGAGGGCGAACTCGAGGCCGTCCTGGCTGAGGTCGCGGACGCTGACTACGGGGCATTCATCGAGCTGCACCTCGACCCGTACGACGCCCCCGCAGCGCTCAAGGCCTTCGGCCCCGCCACCGCCGACTTCGACTACGGCCCCCGCGGCCCGCGCAACCCCTAACTACCACTGCAAAGGAGCCTACGCATGAAGATCCGCCCCGACCTGTCCCAGCTGCCCGCCTACGTGCCGGGCGCGCGCAAGGAGACTGCGGTGAAGCTGTCCTCGAACGAGATCGCCGAGGGCCCCCTGCCGTCGGTAAAGGCCGCAATGGCCGACTCGCTCGACACGATCAACCGCTACCCAGATATGGGCGCGCTCGACCTGCGCACTGCGCTGGCGGGCCACCTCGGGGTGGGGCTCGAGCAGGTTGCCGTGGGCACCGGCTCATCCGCCCTGTGCCAGCAGCTGGTCACCATCGTCGCGCAGCCGGGCGACGACATCATTTTTCCGTGGCGCTCATTTGAGGCCTACCCCATCTTCGCCCGCATCGCCGGGGCCAACCCTGTTGCCGTGCCGCTGACGGCGGACCACCGCGTCGACCTAGATGGGCTGGCGGCTGCCGTGACGGAGCGCACCAAGCTCATCTTCGTCTGCAACCCGAACAACCCCACCGCGACGACGATCACGACCGAGGAGTGGAACCGGTTCATCGACTCGGTGCCCGAGGACATCATCGTGGTGCTGGACGAGGCATACTTCGAGTACAACCTCTCCGGTACCTCACCGGTAGCCACGGAGGAGATCGTCTCCCACCCCAACGTCGTGGGGCTGCGCACCTTCTCCAAGGCGTACGGCCTGGCCGGTGCGCGCGTCGGCTACGCCTTCGGCGCCGCGGAGATTATCGAGGCACTGAACAAGGTCGCTGTCCCGTTCAGCGTCAGCTCGGTGGCGCAAACGGGCGCCCTCGCGTCGCTCGAGCTCACGGAGGAGCTCCAGCAGCGTGTGGACACCACTGCCACCCAACGCACCCGGGTGCATGAGGTGCTCGCGCCAATGGGCTCGCCGGAGTCGCAGACCAACTTCGTGTGGATCCCGGCTGAGTCGCTCGACTCCTCCCCGCAGGAGCTCGCCGAAAAGCTGGCGGACAACGACCTTTTGGTCCGCGCCTTCCCCGAGGGAGTGCGCGTGACCGTGACCAACGCGGAGGAGACCGACGCCTTCCTCCGCGCCTGGGAGGCCGTGCGGTCCTAAGCGCGCTAGATGGTGATGACGTGGGGCTGGCCGAGTCCCTTCAGGCCCTCCACGCCAAATTCCACGCCGTAGCCGGAGTGCTTCGCACCACCGAACGGGATGCGCGGGTCGACGCCGCCGTGGGAGTTGATCCACGTCGTACCCGCGACGAGGCGCTCAGCGACTGAGAGGGCGCGGTCGCGATCGGACGACCACACCGAGGAGCCCAGTCCAACGTCGAGGGAGTTGGCCATCTCGATGGCCTCCTCGACGGTGGAGTAGCGCACGATTGGCAGCGCCGGGCCGAACTGCTCCTCGACGACGAGCGGGTTGTCCGGGTCGATGTCGGCAACCAGGGTCGTCGGGTAGAAGTACCCGGTCTGCTCGGCATCCGGGTTGCCGCCGAGGACGACGCGGGCACCGGAGTCCTTGGCCTTTTGCACCAGGTCGGCAACGATGTCGTACTGGGATTTGTTCTGCAGCGGGCCGAGCAGGTTGGCCTCGTCCATGCCCGGTCCCATCGGGACCTCGCGGGCGACGTCTGCAAGAGCATCTACAACATCGTCGTAGATCGACTCCGGCACATAGAGGCGCTTGAGCGCAGCACAGGTCTGGCCGGTGTTGATGAACGCGCCCCAGAAGATGTCCTCGGCGACGGCCTTCGGGTCGACGTCGTCAAGCACGATGCCCGCGTCGTTGCCGCCGAGCTCCAGCGTAAGGCGCTTATAGGTGGGCGCGGAGGCCTCGATGATCTTCTGGCCGGTGGGGTTCGAGCCGGTGAACATGATCTTCGCGACGTCCTCGTGCGTGGTCAGCCCGGTGCTGACCTCGCGGGAGCCGGAAAGGTAGGACACAA
This sequence comes from Corynebacterium sp. LK2510, assembly GCF_040946405.1. Taxonomy (NCBI): domain Bacteria; kingdom Bacillati; phylum Actinomycetota; class Actinomycetes; order Mycobacteriales; family Corynebacteriaceae; genus Corynebacterium; species Corynebacterium sp. LK2510. The sequence continues at coordinate 10,059 of NZ_JAYWLR010000006.1, forward strand.
CGCCCTCGGGGAAGGCCGAAGCGATGAGCTGCACGAGGGCCTTGACCGACAGCGGGGTGTAGCCACTCGGCTTCACCACGACCGTGTTGCCCATACGCAGAGCCGGCGCAATCTGCCACACCGTAATCATCATCGGCCAGTTCCACGGGCCGATCGCCGCGACCACGCCGAGCGGGCGGTAGGTCAGGGTGGAGTAGGTCGTGCCGTCGTCGACAAGCACCTCCGGCTCGAGCTGAAGCGACGCGGTGGCGCGCAGCCACGCGACGCAGGCGCCGACCTCGAAGCGCGCGTTGGGACCGTTGAGCGGCTTTCCCTGCTCACGCGAGAGCAGCTGCGCCAGGTACTCAGCATTGTCTTCGAGGGCGTCGGCCGCGGCCATAAGCATCGCGCTGCGCTGTTCGTGGGAGGTGGTGCGGAAAGACGCGAACGCCTCACTGGAGCGCGCAAGCACGGCGTTGAGGTCGCCTACCGTGTGATTGTCCGCAAAACCAACGCGCTCCCCTGTGGCCGGATCGAGAATCTCGCGGCCGCCCTCGCCGGCGTCAACCGCGGCAAGAAGCTCGGCGTAGGAAGAGTAGACGGGGTGGGCCATACAGTTTTCTCCTTGATAACGGAAAGAGTGTGCGCTCCATCGTTACACAAGATGCAGCGCAGTCCCACTAGGTGCGCTCGTAGGGGTCGCGCACACCGATGTGCTGCACCTCGGTGTACTCAAGCATGCCTTCCCGGGAGCCCTCCCTGCCCATGCCGGAGGCTTTCACACCGCCGAACGGGATCGACGCGTCCGAAACCACGCCGGAATTGAAGCCGACAATGCCAAACTCCAGGTTGTCGGAGGCACGGAACAGCAAATCGGGATTCTCCGAAAACACGTAGGAGGCCAGGCCGTACTCGGTGTCGTTGGCCATCTCCCACGCCTCGGCTTCGGTGGAGAAGGTGAAAATCGGCGCGATGGGGCCGAAGATCTCCTCACGGAACACCCTGGCATCGGTAGACGCACCTGTAATGACCGTCGGTTCGAAGAAGAAACCCGGGCCGTCGACGGCCTTTCCACCGCAGCGGATGGTGCCGCCGTGGGCGACGGCGTCGCTGACAAGATCGGCCATACGCTCAACCGCCGCGGCCTCAACGAGCGGGCCGACGTCGACGCCCTCGTCCATGCCGTTGCCCACCGTCAGCGCGGAGATCGCCGCCACGAACTTCTCCGTAAATTCCTCGGCTACCTCCTCGTGGACGAGGATGCGATTCGCCGCGGTGCACGCCTCGCCGATGTTGCGCATCTTCGCCGCCTTGACGCCCTCGACCGCAGCGTCGATATCCGCGTCCGGGAAGACGATGGCTGGGGCATTGCCGCCCAGTTCCAGCGAGACCCGCAGCAAGTTCTGCGCCGCAAGCTCCATAAGTGTTGAGCCCACCGGGGTAGAACCGGTAAACGACATCTTGCGCAGGCGGCGATCCGCCATGACCGGCTCCGAGACATCTGAGGCTGACTGCGCAGAGACAATGTTGATCACGCCGGCGGGAACGCCCGCCTCGATCATGGTCTGCACGAAGTACTGCATAGTCAGCGGAGTGAGCTTGGCCGGTTTGATAATCACGGTGTTACCGGCGGCGAGCGCCGGGGCAATCTTGCGGGTGGCCATGGACAACGGGAAGTTCCACGGTGTGATCAACAAACACGGACCAACCGGCTTGTGCACGGTAAGCATGCGCGCGCCCTTCGCCGGATAGTAGTTCGTGGAGCCGAAAAAGTGGTTCGCCTCCTCCGAGAACCACAGCAGGTAGTCGGCTCCGTAGGCGACCTCGCCTCTCGCCTCGGCCAAGGACTTGCCCATCTCCAGGGTCATCAATGCGGCGAACTCCTCGGTGCGCTCGATGACGAGGTCGTATCCCCTGCGCAGGATCTCCGCGCGAGTGCGCGGGTTGGTGCGCTCCCATTCACCGCGGACCGCGTGGGCTGCGTCGAGAGCCGCTAGCGCGTCCTCGCGTGTGCCCGAGGCCATGGTGGCGAGGACCTCTTCCGTGGCCGGATTGACCACGTCGTACGTCTCCCCGGCTGAACCGTCGCGCCACTCGCCGCCAATGTAGAGACGCTTTTCCACCGTGCCGAGCAGGTCTTTGATATCCACCATCGCGGTGCTCCTCACCTGTGTTGAAAGGGCTGATTGGTCACCGGTCTACCACCGGCGGCTTTGGTTTGGGCCGGCCACTACACCCTGCTATTGTGTAGGGGTCTCGGCGAGGGCCTTACATTTGGGGCCGTTATCGACGCGATGCGAATCCAGACTTATTTTTCTAAGCCTGCGATCACTCGACGAGATTTGCACCGTTAAGTGGTCGCAGGCTTTTCCTGTGGCCTGAACCTCACTCACAAGATTGAAGGAGCAGACATGTCCGCACCTCAGGTAATCAAGGCAACCAAGCGCGAGGAGTTCGGTAAGGGCTCGGCACGCCGCCTGCGCCGCGCCGGCCAGATCCCGGGCGTCATGTACGAAGCTGGCGCCGACAACCACCACTTCTCCGTGGACCGCATCGAGTTCACCGCACTCGTGCGCAACGAGGGCACCAACGCCGTGCTCGAGCTCGACCTCGAGGGCGAGAAGCTGCTCTGCATGGTCAAGCACGTCGACCAAAACGTTCTGACCCTCGACATCGACCACATTGACCTCCTCGGCGTCAAGCGCGGCGAGAAGGTCACCGTCGAGGTCCCGGTCGTCACCGAGGGCGAGGCTGCCCCCGACGCCGTGGTCCTCCAGGAGGCCGACGTCATCGAGATCGAGGTCGACGCCCTGCACATTCCGGAAGAGATCACCGTCTCCATCGAGGGCAAGGAGATCGGCGACACCATCACCGCCGCCGACATCACCCTGCCGTCCGGTGCCACCCTCATCACCGACCCCGAGGCTCTCGTCATCAACGTCACCTTCTTCCAGGAGGACGCTGAGCTCGAGGCTGCTGCAGCCGCGAACGAGGAGAACCCGGACAACGCCCACGACGTCGAGATCGCCGACGGCGGCGAGGGCGACGAGGGCGCTTCCCAGTAAGCACCACTCGCTTAACCGCACGCACCCCCGCACCCTCCTTTCCGGAGAAGGTGCGGGGGTTTCGTACGATGGGGCTCGTGTCTGACTCTCCCCTTTTGATCGTCGGTCTGGGAAACCCCGGCCCCCAGTACGCCTCCACCCGCCACAACGCGGGCGTGCATGTGCTCGACGAGTTGCTGGACCGGGTCAGCCCGGTGCCTGCGCAGCTGGCGGTGCACAAACGCACCAACACTGAGATCGCCGAGATTTCCGCCGGCAGGCTGCTGCCTGATCGCCGGGTAATCCTGGCGCGCACGCGCAGCTTCATGAACGTCTCCGGTGGGCCGGTCAAGGCTCTCGCCGCCTACTTCGGGGTCACGCTCGGCGATATTTGGGCCATCTACGACGACATGGACCTCGAGCTCGGCGAAGTCAAGCTGCGCGTCGGCGGCGACCACGGCCATAACGGGCTGCGCTCGCTGACCGCCTCGCTGGGCTCGCGCGAGTACGTCAAGCTCGCCGTGGGCATCGGCCGCCCGCCCGGCCGCATGGCCCCGGCGGACTACGTGCTCAAGCCGTTTACCCGCGCGGAGGAAACGGACCTGGCCATCGCCGCCGCCGACGCGGCCGATGAGATCATTCGGGCGTCCGCGCAGAAGCGTTAGCAGGTAGCGTAAGGGGGCATGAGACTTGTGACCCTGCGCACCAACGGTTCCACTGCGGCGGCTCGCCTGACCTCAGATTCACAGGCGGTCGTGCTGCCCGGCTACTCAGATGTCGGCAACCTGCTCGCCGACCCCGCCTGGCGCGACGCAGCCCAGCACGACGGCCCGGCCATCGACGTCACCCCGGACGCCCTCGGCCCCGTCGTCCCCTCTCCGGGCAAGATCATCTGCGTCGGCCTCAACTACGCCAAGCACATCGAGGAGATGGGCCACGACCGCCCAGATGTGCCCACCTTGTTTGTGAAGTTCGCCGACGCGCTCATCGGCCCCTACGACGACGCCGTGGTGCCGTCCTTCAACGCGGAAACGCTCGATTACGAAGGTGAGTTGGCGGTGGTCGTCGGCAAGCGTGCGCGCCACGTGACGCGCCAGGACGCGCCCAGCTACATCGCCGGGTACGCCATCATCAACGACTACACGCAGCGCACCTTCCAGTACCGCACCCAGCAGTGGCACCAGGGCAAGTCCCTCGAGGCGACGGCGGGATTCGGCCCGTGGCTGGACACCGAGTGGCAGCCCGGACCGCAGCTGGAAACGCAGCTCAACGGCGAAACGGTCCAGACGGCGCCCACGGACGACCTCGTGTTCGATCCGGCCGCGTTGATCGAGTTCGTCTCGCACATCTACCCGCTCAACCCTGGCGACGTCATCGCCACCGGAACCCCCGAAGGTGTCGGCCACGCCCGCTCGCCGCGCCGCTACCTAGGCGACGGCGACACGGTGCGCGTGTCCATCGAGGGACTCGGGCACATTGAGAACACCACCCGCGTGGTCGAAGCCCACTAGGGGGTCAGCGTCGCCTCGATCTCGGCGGCCGGCCCCTCGATCAGGCCCGCAAAATCCGCCCCCACCAGGCAGTACGGGTTGTCCGCCACCATTGGCTTCAGGTACGGGTAGATCGGCGGGATGTCGGTGTGCGAGCGGGTGAACTCGGATTCGACACCACGCGCCCAGCGCCCGGAGAAGGCGCGCGTGGACACGCTGCGCCCGCCGGCGCGAAGCAGGGCGCGGTTGGGTTTGCTGGTGCCTGCTTCGTCGGCAAGCAAGAACGCGCTGCCGCACGCGACCGCCACCGCGCCGAGGTCGAGCAGAGCGGCCGTCGTGTCCGCGTCGCGCACTCCCCCGGCAGCGATGACGGGCACGTCAACGGCGCGGGTGATCTGAACCAGGAGATCCTCAAGCGGGCGGGAGTCCGGATCATCGCGCTGGTCCCACGTGCCGCGGTGCCCGCCGGCGAGCGGGCCTTGCGCGATGACGCCGTCGACCCCGCGCTGGGCCGCCCGGCGCGCCTCGTCGAGGCTGGTCACCGTCACCCACGCTTCGCTGCCCCGCTCGTGGAGCCGGGCGATCTCGTCTGTGGTGAAGCAGCCGAATGTGGAGGAGACGACCGTGGGAGCTGCCTCGAGCACGATCTCGAACTTCTCCGCGAAACCGCTGGTCACATCGGCCTGCGGCACGCGCGCGCCGAGACGCTCGGCCGTGCGGCGGACAGCAGCGGGATCGGGCTCGTCCTGCGGGTAGAACAGGTTGACCCCGTACGCGCCGGCGACTGCGCCGAGCTGCTCGCGGGCGCTGTCCGCTGAGCAGGTACCGAGGGCGAGGAACCCGAAGCTCACCGCGTTGACAAGATCAGGGGTGCTGGGCCCGCCCGCCATGGGGGCGGCGACGACCGGAGGAAACTGCATGCCCCTATCGTAGGTGGTGTGTTTGGTTTCCTCTCCTGGTTTTCGCGCCCCCGCTCCTCACACCCGCCCCGGCCCGCGCTGAGCGCTCAGTGGCTCGTCGTCGGCCTGGGCAACCCGGGTGCGAAGTACGCGGCCACGCGCCACAACATCGGCTACATGGCCTTGGACGTCCTCCACCCTGCCCCGCTTCCGGCGGTCAACGGTATAAAAGTGACGGCCTCAGCTGTCGACGCCGTCGCCTACGCCCGCCCGACGACCCACATGAATCTCAGTGGTGAGGCGGTGGCACCCCTGGCGCGTGAGCTCGGCATCCCGCCGGAGCGAATCATCGTGCTCCACGACGAGCTGGATCTGCCGCCTGGCAAGGTGCGCGTGCGCATCGGCGGCAGCGAGAACGGGCACAACGGGTTGAAGTCGATCAGCGAGCACCTGGGCACGCGCGACTACGTGCGGGCGCGCATCGGCATCGGCCGCCCGCCGAAGGGCACACCCGTGCCGGATTGGGTGCTTGCCCCGGTCGACGGCGACGTCACCGCGCAGGTCGAGCTCGCCGCCGAGGCGGTGCGCCTCATCGTCGCTGAGGGGATCAGCCAGGCGCAGAACCGCATCCACTCCCGCTAGCGCGACGCGACCTCGAGTTCAATGTCGCCCAAAACGCGCTCGAGGTCACTGTTCTTCACCTCGCGCGGGGTGAAGCCGTCGGCCGAGAAGTCCCCGGCAAAAGAGAGCGAAACCTGGTTGCGCACGCCGAACATGGAGAAGTTGGCGATGATCTGGCGCCAGTGTTCGACTGCGCGCGACGCTCCTTCGGCGCCGTATCCGACGAAAGCCACCGGCTTGCGGGTCCATTCCGGTCCCAGGCTGTCGACAGCGTTTTTGAACGCACCCGGAACCGAGTGGTTGAACTCCGCGGTGACGAAGATGAACCCGTCGCACGCGTCGACGGCCTTCGACCAGGCGGTAACAGCCGCGTCGTCGTAGTTCTTCGCGGCCATCGCGGGCGGGGTGGGTGCGGTAAGCAGCGGGACATTGAACTCGGTGAGGTCGAGCAGCTCGTAGTCGGCGCCGTCGCGGCCGCGCGCGGTTTCCATCACCCATTGAGCCACGTGTTCGCCGACCCGGCCTTGCCTGATGGATCCGAGAATGACACCAATTTTCGCCATGTTTTGCAGCACTTTCGTTGACACATCATTTACGTACGGGGCCAGTATAAGCACCGATTCCGGCGCGTCTCCGGTGGCGACTAAGGTTGACGCCCATGAGCACCCTTTCCGAGGCCGCGCGCCGCCGCACCTTCGCCGTCATCGCCCACCCCGACGCCGGTAAGTCCACGCTGACCGAGGCGCTGGCGCTGCACGCCCACGTCATCTCCGAGGCGGGCGCGGTCCACGGCAAGGGCAACCGCAAGGCCACCGTCTCCGACTGGATGGAGATGGAAAAAGACCGCGGCATCTCGATCGCGTCCTCGGCGCTGCAGTTCGAGTACCTCCCCGAGGGCGCCGAGGCATCGGAGCCGTACGTGATCAACCTCGTCGACACCCCGGGTCACGCCGACTTCTCAGAGGACACCTACCGCGTGCTCTCCGCGGTCGACGCCGCCGTCATGCTTATCGACGCCGCCAAGGGCCTCGAGCCCCAGACCCTCAAGCTCTTCCGGGTGTGCAAGGCGCGCGGGCTTCCGATCGTCACCGTGATCAACAAGTGGGACCGGGTGGGCCGCGAGCCGCTCGAGCTTGTCGACGAAATCGTCACCGAGATCGATCTCCAGCCCACCCCGCTGTACTGGCCCGTCGGCGAGGCCGGCGACTTCCGGGGCCTCGCGCATATCAACGACGACGGCGAGGCCGACAGCTACATCCACTTCATCCGCACCGCCGGCGGCTCCACCATCGCCCCCGAGGAGCACTTCTCGCCTGACGACGCCGCCGCGCGCGAAAACGGCGCGTGGGAAACCGCCGTGGAGGAGGCCGAGCTGCTCGCCGCCGACGGCGCAGTCCACAACCAGGAGCTGTTCGAGCAGTGCATCACCTCCCCGGTCATCTTCGCCTCCGCGATGCTCAACTTCGGCGTCCACCAGATCCTCGACACCCTGTGCGCCATCGCCCCGGCGCCCGAGGGCCGCTCGTCTGATCCGGCGGCCGTGGAAGCCTCGACAAGCGCGATGGATGCCCGCCGCGAGCTGGAGGACGACTTCTCCGGCGTCGTGTTCAAGGTGCAGGCCGGCATGGACAAGAACCACCGCGACACCCTCGCCTTCATGCGCGTCGTCTCCGGCGAGTTCGACCGCGGCATGCAGGTCACGCACGCCCAGTCCGGGCGCAGCTTCTCCACCAAGTACGCCCTGACGGTGTTCGGCCGCACCCGCGACACTGTGGAGACCGCCTTCCCCGGCGACATCATCGGCCTGGTCAACGCCGGCGCGCTCGCCCCAGGCGACACGATCTACGCCGGCCGCAAGGTGCAGTTCCCGCCCATGCCGCAGTTCGCGCCCGAGCACTTCCGCACCCTGCGCGCGAAATCCCTGGGCAAATACAAGCAGTTCCGCAAGGCGCTCGACCAGCTCGACGCCGAGGGCGTGGTGCAGATCCTGCGCAACGACCTGCGCGGCGACGCCGCCCCGGTCATGGCGGCGGTCGGCCCGATGCAGTTCGAGGTCATGCAGGCGCGCATGGAAAACGAGTACAACGTCGAAACCGTCACCGAACCGGTGCCCTACTCCGTAGCGCGGCGCACCGACGCTGAATCCGCGCCCGAGCTGGGCCGCCAGCGCGGTGTGGAGATTTTCACTCGCACCGACGGCGAACTCATCGCCCTGTTCGGCGACAAGTGGAAGCTCGCCTTCGTGGAGAAGGAACTACCCCACCTGACCATCCAGCCGATGGTGGCAGACTAGCCCGCAAGGAACTCCTCCCACGCGGGCCACTCGGCCGCGACCTGCTTCTCGCCGGCCGCAAAGTTGGCGCGCAGCTTCGCCACGTTGCGCTCGGTGGAGCTGACCCCCATCGCGTCCGGGAAGAACAGCTGGGCGCGGCCCTGCGCCTCAAGGTCGAGCAGACGCTGCTTCGACGCGTTGTAGCGGCCGGGCCTGGCAATCATTGCCTCGGCGACGGCGGGCGTGCGGCGAAACAGGCGGCGCACCACCGACGGCCGCGACACCTCGGGGCGCACGTAATCGCGCGGCTTGGTGCCGATGAACAGGAACTTCTCGTACCCGGCGGCTTCGGCTTGGTTAATTGAGATGCCGCCGTGCTCGCCGAGGGCTCCGTCGACGTAGGGGATGTCGTCGATAAGCACTGTGGGCATGATGAGCGGCAACGTGGAGGACGCGCGGACGAAGGTGTTGACGTCCTTTTCCACGCGGATGTCCTCGCGGGTGAAGTAGACGGGCTCGCCGATGTCCGCGCGTGTTGCTGACAGGTTCATGGCCGCCGGGTTGGCACGAAAGGCGTCGTAGTCGAAGGGCAGGTCCTCGCCGGAATTCTCGTAGATGAACTCGGCATTGAAATAGCCGGTGCCGCGCAGCAGCGAGGACACTCCGCCGAAGCTAGGGTTGTTGGCAAAGTCGACGAAACACTGCTTGGCGCGCCACGCGTCACCCGACAGATAGTTCACCGTGTGCGACGATCCGGCTGACACTCCCCCGACCCAGCCGAACTGCACGCCCTGCTCAATGAGTGTGACCACCGCCGCCGCGGTATAGGAGTTGCGCATCCCGCCGCCCTCGAAGATGACGGCGGTCTCCCGGGTGTCAATCATGCTTGCGATGGTAGCGCGGGAGCGCGACTGGGGCGTGGTGCGTGGTGGGATTGATCTTGTTGAGGAAAGGCGTTCCATCTGGAAGGCCGAAGGTCGACACGTCCTCTTTGGAACCGGCATGCTTCGAAAAGCCTCTCGCATCGCAAGGGTAAAGTCTGATCACCACGGCGGACCAAAACTGGTCGATGCAACCAGTACTCACGGTGGATCCGCGACGTGCATCATGCTCGAACATAACCATTTGAGTCGCCGCTACGCCGAAGCATTTCGGTAATCCGTAACTGTCAAAACGCGCAAAGCTAATGTTGCGCATCAGCACGGCTCGGACATCGAACGTTTGTTGCGGACACCTACCAATCATCGCCAAGCAACGTGACGTAACAACATCGCGTTGTACCCCGGAGCATTCTAGTCCGTGACCCAAGGAGCATCTCTGATAACGGAGGGGTGCCAAGAGTTGCAAAGCTGCGGAATACTTTGAATGAGCCTTTCTTGAGGCGGTTGGAGTAGCCCACGGCCATGCGGCTGATGGGCTTCCCTCTCCGAGAAACGTATGTGCCCGCCAACAGGCCTTTTAAAGGTCGGGGTCCAGTCACAGGCAGCTTTGATCCGTGACCCGCTTCTAGCGCTGCTCTTCCAGCTTCTGGCTGACTTCCTTCAGCTGTTTGCTTTGGCGCAAGTACAACAGCGAGATCGTGAGCGAAAACGTTATTAGAAAGATTTCAAGGATGCTCATGCCCGGAATGTAACAGACAGTTTTTGAACATGGGGAACGAACGACCCACCTGTCAAGTTACTGCCGGCAGGCAGGCCATGCGGGCGTGGGTTTACGGCGTGAGCGCACCACCGGTGACAGAGAACGTCGCGCCCGAGATGTAGGACGCGTCCTCGGAAGCGAGGAAGACATACGTTCCGGCGAGCTCGGCAGGCTGGCCGGCGCGGCCCATCTCCGAGGACTGGCCGAACTTCTGCACCTTCTCTGGCGGCTGGCCGTGGCTGGGCTGGAGCACCGTCCAGATCGGGCCTGGAGCGACGGCGTTGACCCGGATGCCCTTCTTGTCCAGCAGATCCATGGACAGGCCCTTGGCTAGGTTGTTCATCGCGGACTTGGTCATGGCGTAGTCGAGCAGGGTCGGCGACGGATCGTATGCCTGCACCGACGACGTGAAGATGATGGAGGATCCGGGCGGCATGTGCTTGACCGCCTCCTTGGTCACGCGGAAGGCGGAGTAGATGTTGGTCTTCATGGTCGCGTCGAAGTCCTCGTCCGAGATCTCCAAGATGCCGTCGTGCCAGATCTGGCGCGACGCGTTGTTGACCAGGATGTCTAGCCCGCCGAGTCCCTCGACCGCAGCGGTGACGGTGTCGATGCAGGTCTGAAGGTCCTGCAGGTCACCCGGGATAGCCACGGCGGTGCGGCCGGCGTCCTCGATCGCGGCAATGATCCGGTCCGCGTCTTCCTGCTCCTCGGGCAGGTAGGCGATCGCCACGTCGGCTCCCTCGCGGGCGTAGGCGATGGCGGCTGCGGCGCCGATGCCGGAGTCGCCGCCGGTGATCAGAGCCTTGCGTCCTTCCAGCTTTCCGCTGCCGGTGTAGGTGTCCATGCCGAGATCCGGAACGGGGTCCGCCTTGATCTCTAGGCCGGGGTGCTGCTGGAGCTGGTCCGGCGGGGAAATGACAGGGTACTTTGAGCGCGGATCAATAAGGTGCGACATGGGCTTCCTCCATGAGATTTCAGCGTGCACTTACTGGCTCCGAGCCTACTGACGATTAGGAGCGAGCGTTTTTCACTCGCTCGGCCGTGCGGGCCACCCAGTGCCGGATCCGGATGCGGAATCGCACCGCTTCCATCGACTTCGGCGGCGCCTGGATCATCCGCTCGGAGTCGTAGCCCAGCTGCAGTTCCTTGGCCCTGAGCACCTCCGCGTCGACCTTGACGCCCAGCAGCAGGACCATGTTCATCAGCCAGACGAGGACGAGCACGGTCAGCACGGTTCCGAACGCACCGTAGGCGGAGCGCACACCCACCGTGGATAGAAAGATGCTGAAACCGATCCAGATGGCCAGGATCACCGCGAAAGCAAAGGCGGATCCCACGGTAATGGGCCGGTAGCGGCCCCGGTTGACGTTGGGGGCGACGTGGAACAGCATGGAGATAAGCCCGAGCGCCACGACCGCGATGAAGGGAATCTGCAGCCAGCTCCACACCGGCAAGAACACCGTGGTGAGGTACTCCAGCTGCTCTGTCAGGCTGAGCGGCTCGGCCACAGGGGCGAAGAACCCGATGATGATGGACTCGCGCATGAGGCTCGCCAAGATAATTGACAGCGCACCGACCTCGAGCACGACCGTGGCCAACCCCATGGTTGCCCAGATGACCACGAGGTTGCGCCCCTCCGAGCGGCCATAGATGACGTTGGCGTTGCGTGAGAATGAGCGGATGTAGGCAGACGCGGACAACAACGAGACTGCCACGGACGCGATGAGCGCGACGGTGTTTTGGGATGGGGAGCCCACGATGACGTCGAGGAGATAGAACGCCTGCGTGTGCAGCTCGTCGGGGACGTAGCGACCGATGAGCTCGCGCAAGAGCTCCGGGACGTCGTTTCCCGTGTTGGGCAGGATCAGCAGTACCAGTGAGTACGTCGCCAGGATCGCGGGAGCGAGGGTGAGAAGGACGTAGTACGTCAAGGTGGCGGCGCGGTCCACGAGCGCGTCGACGGAGAAGTCAGTAACGGCTCGCTTGGCCACGAGTGTCCACCCCGCCAGCGACAGCCGGTTGCCGGGTGCCGTCAACGGGTCGGGCAGCACTCCTGGTGGGGTCACCACGTCGAGTGGCTGCTCGCCGTAGGGCAGCACCATTTCCGCCCGGTACGACACCGGCGACTCCTTCTTGCTCATAGCTTTTAAGCCTAACGGTCGTGGGAGAAAGGCCGCGCTACACTGCGCCCATGGGACTTCTCGACCGCCTGCGGGCGCTGCTTTCCGGCGACGCCGCTTCCGGGTTGCTCGATTACCCGGAGCAGTTTCGCACCGAGCGCGTCGCTTCACTCCACGTACACACGGCGAACCTCTCCCCCGACACCGACGAGCTCCTCGTCATCGTCACGCTCCCCCACACGGCGCGCGAGCTTTTCTCGCTTCTCGACGCCCCCTTGCGCCTCACCGCCCCCGACGCGCGAGCCGTGACTTTCGTGCCGGTCGAGCGCGCCGTTGACCCCGCACTCGACCCGAACCTCGGTTGGATCATCGGCGTGACCGGCGCGACGATCGCCGAGCTAACTGACCTTCCGGCCGGCCCCGGCGAGCACGAGCTATCCAGCCTTCACCTCGGCATCGTGCTGGAATAGCCAGTTACTTCGGGGAGCGTTTGATCGACTCGAGCTTCTTTCCGCGCGCGAGTTCGTCGACAAGCTTGTCCATCCAGCGGATCTTCTGCATCAGCTCGTCCTCGATGTCCTCAACACGAACCCCGCACACCACTCCTGTGATCAGGTTGGTGTGCGGGGTCAGGTGCGGCGCGTTGGCAAAGAACGCGCGGAGGTCCTCGCCGCTCTGCGCCGCCGCGTGGAGGCTCTCGGTGCTGTGTCCGGTCAGCCAGGTGAGGACATCGTCGAGCTCTTCGGTGCTCTTTCCTTTGCGCTTAGCTTTCGCCACATAGTTGGCGTAGATGTCGCCGAAAGGATAGGAGTACACACGCTCGTAGTTGGCCATGGAGACCAGACTAGACCAGCGCTAGACCAGACCGATCCAGTTCCAGTAGGTGGCGGACAGCAGCAGGATGAGCAAGTAGCCGATAATCGTCAGCGGGATACCCGTCTTGAGGAACTGGCGGGTGGTGAACGCGCCGGTACCGTACGCCAGCATGTTCTGTGGTGCAGACACCGGCAGCAGGAAACCGAAGCAGATCACGAACTGCTGGATGATGACGAATCCGATGCCGCCATCGGGAACGTCGAGGGTCGCAGCAAGAGCGATGAACACCGGGATCAGCGCGGACGACAGCGAGGTCGCGGAAGCGAACCCGAGGTGGATCAGGATGTTGAACAGCGAGACCAAGGCGATGGTGGCCAACAGCGGCAGGCTGGCCAGGCCGAGGGCGCCGAAGGTGGTCTCGGAGAGCCAGGTCGCCGCACCGGTCTTGAGCAAGAAGGTACCCAGGGAAATACCGACAGCGAAGACGATCAGTGTGCCCCAGTTGATGTTGTTCTGCGCGTACTTGAAGTCCATCACGCCGATGCCCGGCAGGAGCATCAGGCCGATGGCGGCGAGGGTGATCACGGAGGAATCAATCGGGTGGAGCACACCCTCCGTGGCCCAGAATCCGAGCAGGACGACCGCGATGGCGGTCAGGCGCTTCTCGGCGGCGGTCATCGGGCCCATCTCGGCAAGTTGCTTAGTGACGAGTTCGCGGCCGCCCTCGATCTGCTCTGCCTCAGGCTTGATCGCCCACCGCATGACAAAGAAGAGCACGACCGACATGATCACGGACCACGGTGCTGCCCACATGAACCATTCGCCCCAGGTCACGCCGCGGCCCATCTCGGACTCGATAAAGCCGACGGCCACGAGGTTTTGCGCCGCGGCGGTCTTGATACCGACGTTCCAGATCGACACAGCCTGGGTAGCTGTGATGACCAGGAGGGCAGCGAGCTTGGACTGGACGGACAGGCCGAACGCGGCGACCATGCCGAGCAGAATCGGCACAACGGCGCCGGCGCGGGCTGTTGCAGAAGGAACGAAGAAGGCGAGGATGATTGAGATGACGATGGCGCCGATCACAATGTTCGACGTCTTCTCACCAGCGAAGCGCAGGACATACAGCGCGATCCTGCGGTGCAGGCCGGTGGCCTGCATCGCCGTTGCCAGCGCAAGCGCGGCGGCGACGAGTGCCACCGCGGAGGTGGAGAACCCGGCGAGCGCCGTCCGAAGCGCCGCGCCGGTGCCGAGGATCTCTCCCGGGTTTTCCGGGTCGGGCGAAAGGCCGGCCAGCAACGAGATCAGCCCGATGATGAGCACGGCGCTCACCGGGTAGGAGACTGCCTCGGTGACCCACATGATGACGGCGAACGCCAGCATCGCCAGCGCGATCTGGCCTTGCCAGCCGATCCCGTCGATGGGGAGAAGAAGGACTGCTCCGAGAGCCACGAAGGCGAGAATGAAGGCAATGAGTTTGCCCCGTCCCATGGGCCCAGGCAATGCGGACTCAGGCGCTGCCTCGGTCCGACGGACGCTGGTGGTAGACACGTTGACTTCCCTTCTTAGAGAGATAGATTTGCCTTTTCACAGTACCTGAGAGATACGTCAAAACCGCATCCGAATGGCATGTGAAACAGGCGACACTACCGCCGCCCCAGCGCCTCGCCGACGCGCTTGCCGGAGTGGATGCACCCGCCCAGGAACGTGCCCTCAAGCGCGTTCTTACCGTGCATTCCGCCGCCGCCAAACCCGGAAGCCTCACCGCAGGCGTAGAGGCCCTCGAACGGTGTGCCGTCGCCGCGCAGCGCGCGGCCGTCGAGGTCGGTCTCGATGCCGCCAAGCGTCTTGCGGGTCAGCACGTGCAGGCGGATGGCGATGAGCGGGCCCTTGGTTTCGTCGAGAAGCCTGTGCGGCGGGTGCACGCGCACGATCTTGTCGCCGAGGAAGCCGCGGGCCATGCGGATGTAGTTGACCTGGATATCCTTGGAGAACGGATTCATCGTCTGCGCATCGCGCTCGATGATCTGGCGGCGCACAAGATCGCCGTCGACGGGGACGTCGCCAAGCTCGTTCATGCCCGCGACGAGCTCCTCGATCGTGTCCGCGACGACCCAGTCGACGCCGTTGTCCTCGAACGCCTTAATCGGCCCCGGGGTGCCGGAGGTCAGCTTGCCCGCGAGCTTCTTCAGGGATTTGTCCGTGAGATCCGGGTTCTGCTCCGATCCGGAGAAGATGAATTCCTTGTCCGCGATCGCTTGGTTGAGCACGAACCAGGAATACCCGTGGCCCGTCTTTCCGATGTGGGCAAGCGCGGCGAGGTTGTCCGATCCCGGGAACAGGTTTGCGGGCAGGCGCTTGCCGGTGGCGTCGAGCCACATCGCGCTCGGTCCTGGGATGATGCGGATGCCGTGGCCCGGCCAGATCGGGTTCCAGTTGATCATGCCCTCCGGGTAGTGCCACATCCGGTCGGTGTTGACCAGGCGCGCGCCTGCCTCGGACGCGATGTCGATGCCGCGCCCGTCGACGAACTCAGGCACACCCGTAACCAGGTTGTCGGGGCACGGTCCCCAACGATCCGCGGGCCAGGTCCTGCGGACCTTCTCCAAGTTGCCGCCGATGCCGCCGGTGGCGATGACGACAGCGGCGCCGCGAAGCTCGAAGGGCTCAAGCTCCTCGCTTGTCGACGCCTCCCCGCGCGCCCCATCGTCCTCCGCAAGGCGCACTCCCCGCACGCCGACCGCCCGGCCGCCTTCGACAATGATCTCGTCCACGCGGTGGCGGAAGCGGAACTCCACCAAGCCGTCGTGCTCCGCGCGCTCCACGGGCTCCTGGAACACCCGCACGACCTCGGGGCCTGTCCCCCACGTCACGTGGAAGCGCGGCACCGAGTTGCCATGCCCGGAGGCGTCTCCGGAGCCGCGCTCCGCCCAGCCGATCGTCGGCAGGATGCGCAGTCCGAGATCGTGCAGATAGTCGTGCATTTCATTCGCGGCGAAGCGCACGTATTCGCGGCCCCACTTGCGCGGCCACTCGTCATGTTCGGCGTCGTCGTAGTCGGCGGAGTTCTCCCAGTCAGCCCACGCCAGTTCCTCGGTGTCGGTGACGCGCATCAGCGACTGCTCGGGAGAGCCCACCATAAACAGCCCGCCGAGCGACCAAAACGCCTGGCCACCCAGGTTGGCCCGGTTTTCCTGGTCGACGAACACCACCCGCCGCCCCGCCTTGACCGCCTCGTACCCGGCAACGAGGCCCGACAGGCCCGAGCCGACGACAATTACATCTGTGACCACATCTTTAGTGTTGGGGTTTGCTTCCATGGCGACAGGATACCGCGCGTTGGCCAGCACGTTTAGGCATTCAGCGGTAACGTATTCGGGAGGCTCTCACTGTTTTGAGGTGGGGCGATTATGCAACGATTATTCAGTGGAAAAGAGGATTTCGTGAGGATTGCAGTTCTCGGTGGCGATGGGTTTTGTGGCTGGCCGGCCTCTTTGCACCTGTCAGACATCGGCCACGAGGTGGCCATCGTCGACAACCTGTCGCGCCGGAAGATCGACGAGGAGCTCGGTGCGGAATCGCTGACTCCGATCGCGACGATCAATGAGCGCCTCGCCGCGTGGAAGGAAGTCTCCGGCAAGGACATCGAGTTCCGCAACATTGACGTCGCCCAGGACTTCGAGGGACTGCTGGACTTCATCCAGGAATTCCGCCCGGATGCTGTCATCCACTTCGCCGAGCAGCGCGCGGCACCGTACTCGATGAAGAACAACCGGACGAAGCGCTACACGGTGGACAACAACGTCAACGCCACGCACAATCTCCTCGTCGCCATCGTCGAGTCGGGCCTCGACGTCCACGTCGTTCACCTGGGAACGATGGGCGTGTACGGCTACGGCACCGCCGGAATGACCATTCCCGAGGGCTACCTCGACGTCTCGGTGACCACCGAGTCCGGCGAGACCGTAAACCAGCAGATCCTTTATCCTTCCAACCCCGGTTCCGTGTACCACATGACCAAGGTGCTCGACCAGAACCTGTTCGCGTTCTACGCGAAGAACGACGAGCTGCGCATCACCGACCTCCACCAGGGCATCATCTGGGGCACGCACACCCCGCAGACGCAGCGCGACGAGCGCCTGATCAACCGCTTCGACTACGACGGCGACTACGGCACCGTGCTCAACCGCTTCCTCATGCAGGCAGCCGTGGGCTACCCGCTCACTGTCCACGGCACCGGCGGGCAGACCCGCGCCTTCATCCACATCCGCGACATGGCGAAGTGTATCCAGATCGCCGTGGAGAACCCGCCGGCCCGCGGCGAACGCATGAAGATCTTCAACCAGATGACCGAGACACACCGGGTGCGCGACCTCGCCGACCTGGTGGCGCGCATCTCCGGCGCGGAGGTTGCCCAGGTGCCGAATCCGCGTAAGGAGTCGGCGGAGAACGAGCTGCACGTGTCCAACGACACCTTCCTCGATCTCGGCCTGGAGCCGACGCACCTGGCCGAGGGTCTCCTGCTCGAGGTCGAGGACGTGGCGAAGAAGTACGCCGACCGTGCGGACCGCTCCAAGATCCCCGCGCGCTCCCTGTGGACTGCGCAGCAGGCGGAGGGCGTCCCCGCCGGCGAGAAGTAGATGCGCATCGTCGTCATCACGGAGGTTTTCCTGCCGAAGATTGACGGTGTGGTCACCCGCGTCACCCGCACCTTGGACCAGCTGGCAGAGATGGGCCACGAGGTACTCATTGTCGCCCCGGGCTCTCCCCCGCCAACCTACGCCGGCTTTGACGTGGTGAGGGTGCCCTCCGTTCCCTTCTGGCCGATCTACCCGGAGATCGGGGCCGGGCTGATCACTCCCGGCCTGTTCCGCGCGATCAGGTCTTTCCGGCCGGACGTGGTCC
Organism: Corynebacterium sp. LK2510; assembly: GCF_040946405.1. NCBI lineage: Bacteria > Bacillati > Actinomycetota > Actinomycetes > Mycobacteriales > Corynebacteriaceae > Corynebacterium > Corynebacterium sp. LK2510. The sequence continues at coordinate 27,849 of NZ_JAYWLR010000006.1, forward strand.
ACGCGGTCAACCCGATGTGGATGGCGGGCTTCGCCTCCATCGTGGCGAATCGGATGGGCCTGCCGATTCTCGCTTCTTTCCACACCGATGTGCCCGAGTACACGGTGCGGTTGGGCGCGCGCTGGCTGGAAAAGCCCTCCAGGTTCGGCATCCGCCTGTTCCACGGCCAAGCCCAGGTCAATTTGGTTACCTCCGCGCCCATGCTGGACAAGGCGAGAGAGTACGGGATCCCGAACGTGCAGATCTGGCCGAAGGCCGTCGACACCGTCGGCTTCCACCCCGCCAAGCGCTCCCGTGAGACCAGGGCAATGCTTAGCGACGACCACCCGGACGCACCACTGGTCCTCTTCGTCGGCCGCCTCTCCGCGGAGAAATCCACAGCCCGCACCCTCGGGATCATGGAGGCGCTGCGCGAGCGCGTCCCCGATGCGCGCCTCGCGCTGGTCGGCGACGGCCCGCAGGGTGAGGAGCTGCGCAGGACAATGGACCGCGACTGGATCACGTTCACGGGCTATCTTTCCGGCGAGCAGCTTCATGCGGCCTACGCCTCCGGAGATGCTTTACTGTTTCCCTCCACAACCGAGACCCTGGGGTTCGCGGCGCTGGAGGCCTTCGCCTCCGGGGTCCCGGTCGTGGCCGCCCGCGCCGGCGGGCTGCCATACGTCATCGAGGACGGCGAAACCGGCTACCTGGTGGACCCGGACCTGCCCGACACCGCGTGGGTTGATCCACTGGAGAGTGTGCTGACCGATCCGCGACGGCGGGATGAGATGTCCCGCGCGGCACGCAGCGAGGCCTGCGCGTGGACGTGGCGCGCAGCAACGCAGCGCCTAGTTGAGCTCTACGAACAGGCGCAGGCCGCGAAACAGTAGCGCCGCCTACTCCAACTAAGAACCGGTGGGTGCGGGGAGGTTGCCCTCCTCGCACCCACCGGTGGTGTCGCCAAGCGTGAGCTAGCGGATGTCCTGCGGTGCCGTGCGCTCCGGGTAGATGTCCGGGCGCACTCCCGCGATGTCCTCAACGATGCGAACCACCTGGTGGGAGTAGCCGTACTCGTTGTCGTACCAGACATAGAGCACGAGGTGGTTGCCGGAAGCGATCGTGGCCAGACCATCGACCACACCAGCGTGGGTCGACCCGAGCAGGTCGGTGGACACGATGTCCGGGGAGTTGACGTAGTCGATCTGCTGGCGCAGGTTCGACTCTGTGGCCACGCGGCGGAGGAACTCGTTGACCTCGTCCTTCTCCACCTCGGTCTCCAGGTCGAGGTTGAGCACGGCCATGGAGACGTCCGGCGTGGGCACGCGGATGGCGTTGCCGGTGAGCTTGCCCTCGAACTCCGGGAGAGCCTTGGACACGGCCTTGGCCGCACCTGTCTCGGTCAGAACCATGTTGAGGGCGGCGGCGCGGCCACGGCGCGGGCCCTTGTGGTAGTTATCGGCCAAGTTTTGGTCGTTGGTGTAGGCGTGGACGGTCTCGACGTGTCCGTGCTTGACACCGTAGCGGTCGTTGATCACCTTGAGCACCGGGGTGATGCCGTTGGTGGTGCAGGATGCTGCGGAGATGACGTGGTCAGACTCGTCGGTCGTGATGTCGGAGTGGTTGACGCCGTAGACGATGTTGCGCACATCGCCCTTGCCCGGCGCGGTGAGCACTACGCGGGCAATGCCCTCGGCCTCGAGGTGCTGGGACAGGCCCGCACGGTCGCGCCAACGACCGGTGTTGTCCACCAAGATGGCGTCGTTGATGCCGTACGAGGTGTAGTCGATGGTGGTCGGGTCATCCGAGTAGATCATCTGGATCGGGGTGCCGTTGGCCCAGATGATTTCCTTGTCGTCTTCGACGGAGATCGTGCCGTGGAAGGAACCGTGGACGGAGTCGCGCTGCAGCAGCGAGGCGCGCTTGTGGATGTCGTCGTCGCCCTTCTTGCGCACAACCACGGCGCGCAGGCGCACGCCGCCGAACACGCCTTCGTGAGCGACGAGGATGCGTGCGAGCAGACGGCCGATGCGACCGAAGCCGTAGAGCACGACGTCGCGAGGCTCGACCTGGCTGGCTCCGCCGATCACGTCCTTGAGCTCCTCCTCGAGGTAGGAGCGCAGGTCCTTACCCTCGGTACGGGAGAAGCCCTCGGCTAGACGGCCGAGGTCGATCGATGCGGTGCCGAGGTTGAGCTCAGTGAGCTCCTTGAGGATGGGAAGCGTGTCGTCGAGAGGCAGCTCGCGCTCGACGATGCGGCGCCCGTAGCGGTGCGCCTTGATGACATCGACGTCTGTCACGCCCACCAGAAGACGACCGTAGATAGAGGTGGCGACGCTGTTCTCGCGGTGCAGGTGGCTAATCAGCGGAACCATCTCCTGAGCCAGCGTCAGGTTGTGGTTCCAGTTGCGGGGGTGAGTCGTTGTGTCAGTCACAGTCGTCCTTTTCTGGTGCGATCGGGGGTACGCAAGCGCTCTCGAGTTTAGCGGGAGCGCCGATTCGGGCACTTTTCGACGCCCGTTTACATCGTTTCGGGGGTAGTCAGCACCGCGCGATACCCAGCCGGGTCCGCCTCGGGGGCGAACTGAGCATCCTGGGTTTTGTCCACGAGCACCGCACGCACGCCTTCCGCGAAGTCCGGCTCGCGCGAGACCATCGCACCTAAGACGCGCTCATTTTCGAGCGCCGTAGCCAGGTCAACCGACGCGTTGGCCTGCATCAGCTCGGCGGCCGCGACCAACGCCGACGGAGAAGCCTGCTGTGTCAGCTCGTCGGTAAGCTCGCGCAACTGGGGGTGCGCGTCGAGCGCGGCGCGGATCTGCCGCCACGATCCGATGAACACTTCGTCGACCTCCTCGAACCACCGCGCGAGCTCGGACTGCTGCGCTTCGGTGGTGAATTCGGCGGAATCAAGCACGCCGAGCCCCTCTTCCGCGATGCGCTCTGCCAGTCCGTCGACGCTGGCGGTTTTGTGGGTGGCGAACCCGGTGGCAAGCATGTCGTCCGGGGTGAGCCGGTAGCCGGTCAAGGCCAGGAAGGTGCCCAGGCCCTGGGAAGGGTGCCCGGGAAGGTTCTGCAGGTGCCAGCTCATGCCAACGTCCGTGATGTAGCCGATGTTCATCTCCGGCATGGAGGCAAAAGCACCCTCGGCAACCACGACGTGGGAGCCGTGGGCGGACACACCTAGACCCCCGCCCATGGTGACGCCCTTGAGCAGTGCGATGTAGGGCTTGGGGTAGTTCGCGATATCCAGGTTCATCGCGTACTCCTGCGCGAAAAACGCGTCGACCTCCTCGCCGTTGCCGGCGAGGATGCCTTCCCGTGCGGAGCGCACGTCACCCCCGGCGCAGAAGTGCTTGCCCGACGACTGGATGACAACCTGGGTGATGGCGTCGTCTTTGCGCCACGCGTCGAGAGCTTCGCCGATCAGCGTGACCATCTCCCGGTTCAGGGAGTTCAGGGCCTTTGGCCGATCGAGGGTGATGATGCCTGTGGTGTTGACTACCTTGGTCTGGACGGGTTCACTCATGCACCCAGCGTCCCACAACACCGCCTCGCCCACCACGAAAATAGATATGTCTTCGATCGATTTCTCCCAGCCCGCCGACGTCGTCGCCCCGCAGCTTCTCGGCTGCGTCGTCAGCCACGGCGGGGTTGCCGTCCGGATCACGGAGGTGGAGGCGTACTTGGGCGCGGACGACGCCGCGTCGCACACGTTCAACGGCAAGACCGCCCGCAACGCGGCGATGTTCGGCCCACCGGGGAAGTTCTACGTCTACCTCTCCTACGGCATTCACTACAACGCCAACATCGTCTGCGCCCCGGACGGCATCGGCCAGGGGTGCTTGCTGCGGGGCGGTGAGGTCATCTCAGGAGAAGCGGTGGCCAGGCAGCGTCGCCAACGCCCGGAGCGGGCGCCGATCGAGTTCCACAATCTCGCCCGCGGCCCAGGCAATCTCGGGCAAGCCCTTGGTCTGGCACTGACGGACAACGGCGCCGATGTCCGCTTGCGCGGGCGGGCGGCGGAACCGGACTGGGTCGCCGGGCCGCGCATCGGCATCAGCAAGAACGCGTCTGCGCCGCTGCGGTTTTGGATTCCGGGCGACCCGACGGTGTCGACCCCGCGGGGCCGGCCCCGTTAGGACTTCTTGTCCTTCTTCTTTTTCCGCTCCAGCTTCGCGGCCACATCGGGCACGTAGTTGAATTCGTTGCGCGGCGGACGCTTGTAATCGTCGCCCTTGGGGCGCTCGGGGATCACGGGCAAGTCGTTTTCCACGTGCTCGTACGGGATCGTCGAGAGCAGGTGTGAGATGACGTTGATGCGCGAGCGCTTCTTGTCCTCGCTCTCCACTGTGAACCACGGCGCAGACGGGATATCGGTGTGGACAAACATCTCGTCTTTCGCGCGGGAGTACTCCTCCCAGCGGCTGATGGACTCGAGATCCATCGGGGAAAGCTTCCACCGGCGCAGCGGGTCCTCCCGGCGCGACTGGAAGCGGCGATACTGCTCCTCGTCGGAGACGGAGAACCAATACTTGCGCAGCATGATGCCGTCTTCGACCAGCAGGCGCTCCACGATGGGCGCCTGGTGGAGGAAGCGGCGGTACTCCTGCGAGGTGCAGAACCCCATGACGCGCTCCACGCCGGCGCGGTTGTACCACGAGCGGTCGAAGATGACGATCTCTCCGGCCGCCGGCAGGCGCTCGATGTAGCGGGCGAAGTACCACTGTGTCTTCTCCCGCTCGGTGGGTGCGGGCAACGCTTCGATGCGACACGTGCGCGGGTTGAGGTACTGAGTGATGCGCTTGATTGCCGAGCCCTTGCCCGCGGCGTCGCGGCCTTCCATGACGATGACGATGCGCGCACCTGTCTCGACGACCCACTGCTGCATCTCCACCAGCTCAGCTTGCAGGCGCAGCAATTCCTTCTCGTACGCCTTCTTCGACAGTTTCGGCGGTCTCTTGCTGCTGCTCATAGGGTTAATCTACCTTGAACTCCGCCATGGCATCCCACTCGGTCTTGCCCTCGATGACGGTGTTGATGATCTCGGGGGTCGCCTGGAGCAGCGTGGGGAACAGCTCCGTCGCCTTCTCAAAGTGCGCGGAGTTGACGTGTGCCTCGGCGGCATCGTCTTTGAACCCCTCGACGAGGATGTATTCGCCGGGGTTGTCCTCGTTGCGGTACCACTCGAAGAACAGGCAGCCGTCTTCGGCGCGGGTTGCCTGCGTGAACTCGTCGACAAGCTCGCGGAAGTTCTCCGTGTACTCGGGCTTCGGGGTGAATCTCACGTTGATCAGGATCATGCATCCCACGGTACTAGGCTCCGATTTCAGCGGGGCGGGATGTATAAATGGATGTTGAACAATATTGTGGTTGGGGCCACAACTCGTGGAAAGAGAGGCTGCATCACTATGAGCACAACCATCGACCTCAACGCTGACCTCGGAGAGACCACCGCGGGAAACCCCGTCGCCGATGACGCCGCCATGCTGACTATGGTCTCCAGCGCCAACGTGGCCACCGGCTTCCACGCGGGCGACCCCCACTCCATTGCGGGCACGCTTGGCGACGCCGCCCGCGCCGGCGTCGTCGTCGGCGCCCACCCCGCCTACAACGACCCCGTTGCCTTCGGCCGCCGCTTCGTGGACTACGCCCCCGCCGAGCTTGCCGACGAAGTGCTCTACCAAATCGGCGCCCTCGACGCCCTCGCGCGCGCCCAGGGAACGAAGGTCAGCTACGTCAAGCCGCACGGCGCGCTCTACAACACCATCGTCCACCACCCCGCGCACGCCCAGGCCGTCATCGACGCCATCAAGGCATTCGGCGATCTGCCTGTGATGCTCCTGCCGGGTGGCGTCGCCGTGGACATCGCAGAAAAGGCCGGCCTGCGCGTCATCCGCGAGGCGTTTGCGGATCGCGGCTACAACCCCGACGGCACCCTGGTGTCGCGCCGCGAGCCGAACGCTATCCTCCACGATCCCGCCCAGGTGGCCGAGCGCGTCCTCCAGGTCGCGGCCACTGGCTCGGTGACAGCTATCGACGGCTCCGAGCTCAAGGTCGCGGCAGAGTCCGTCTGCGTCCACGGCGACTCCCCCGGCTCCGTCGAGCTGACCCGCAGCATCGTCGCCCGCCTTGCCGAAGAGGGCATCGAGATCAGGAGCGTCCTGTAAATGACTTACCCTTCTGCCGAGATCAAGCGCGTCGGCACGCGCGCGCTCATCGTGGATCTACCGGACCTGGATGCCGTGATGGATTGGCATTCCGCGTTGTCCAGCGACCCGCTCGAGCACCAGACCGACGTTGTCGCCGCGGCCCGCACCGTACTGGTCACCTTCGACTCCCCTACCGCCGCGACGCGGGCCGCCGACCGGCTGCGCTCGTTCCAGCCGGGGCGCGCCGAGCGCGCCACCCCGCGCGACATCGAGATTGAGGTGCTCTACGACGGGGCGGATGTCGAGGAGCTCGCGGCGTCGCTCAGCATGAGCCGGGCCGAGCTGATCGAGTGGCACACCTCCACCACGTGGGTCGCCGCCTTCGGCGGCTTCGCCCCGGGGTTTACCTACTGCGTTCCCGAGGATTCCTCGCGCGCCCTCGACATCCCGCGGCGCTCCTCGCCGCGCACGGAGGTCCCGGCTGGTGCGGTCGCGCTGGCGGGAGACTTCTCCGCCGTCTATCCGCGCGTGTCCCCGGGCGGCTGGCAGCTCATCGGCACGACGCGCACCCCAATGTGGGACTCGGAGGCCACGCCTCCCGCGCTCGTGGCCCCGGGCGACCGCGTACACTACGTCGCCGTCGATGCCCTGGCACCGAGCGAGTCCTCTAAGCGCCGCCAGCGCGACCGGCCGCCGCGACGTCCGATCCTCACCATCGACGATCCTGGCCTGCAGACGCTCTACCAGGACCTCGGGCGTCCAGGCAACGGCAACCTCGGCGTGACCCCCTCGGGCTGCGCCGACCGCGCCTCGTCCGCCACCGCGAACGCTGCGGTGGGCAACACTCGCACTGCCACTGTGCTGGAGAACATCGGCGGGGCGAGGTTGACCGCGCTCGCGGAAGCCGTCATCTGTGTCACCGGCGCCGATGCCGAGGTCACCGTGGACGGGCGCCCCGCCCTGCTGGCCACGCCGGTTATTGTCCCGGCTGGTGCGGAGGTGGTCATCCGGCCGCCGTCGATAGGCATGCGCAACTACATCGCGGTGCGCGGCGGCCTCGTCGCCGACACTGAGCTGGGCTCCACCTCCGCCGACATGCTCTCCGGACTCGGCCCCGCGCCCCTTCAGGCCGGCGACACCGTCGCACTGTCACTGACCCGGCCGCAATCCACGAACGCTGGGCTAACCAACCCGTTGCGCGTCACCCGCGAGGGCGTGGACACCGTCGGCGTCGTGCGCTGCGTGCTCGGCCCCCGCGACGACTGGTTCTCCCGCGAGGAGGTCGAGCGCTTCCTCTCCACGACGTTTACGGTTACGGCACGGGCGAATCGCATCGGCCTGCGCCTGGAATCCGACACGCCCCTTGAGCGCGAGCACGTCGGGGAACTGCCGTCGGAAGGCATGGTGGCCGGGTCGGTGCAGATCCCACCATCCGGCCAACCCGTCCTTTTCCTCCGCGACCACGCCGTGACCGGCGGCTACCCCGTGATCGCGACCGTGATCAGCGAAGACGTCGACATCGCAGCCCAACTCCCACCCGGCGGCACGATCCGCTTCGAGCTCTACTCCCTGTAAGGACCTCCCCATGAAACTCAAAGCAGTACTGATCGCCAACCGCGGCGAAATCGCCGTGCGCATCGCCCGCACCGCCCGCGACCTCGGCATCCGTTCCATCGCCGTATACTCCGAACCCGACACCGGCGCACTGCACACGCAGATCGCCGACGAGGCGTACCTCCTGCCTGGCAAAACGTCCGCGGAGACGTACATGAACATCCCTGCCCTGATCGACATCGCGCACCGCGCCGGCGCCGACTGCCTGCACCCGGGATACGGCTTCCTCTCCGAGAACGCCGACTTCGCCCGCACCGTCCAGGACGCCGGTCTGACGTGGATCGGCCCAGCGCCTGAGTCGATCGAGCTGCTCGGCGACAAGCTCGCCGCCCGCAGCGTCGCCGTCGAGGTGGGAGCCCCGCTCGCACCCGGCACCTCCGAGCCGTTGGAGACGTGGGAGCAGGCCCGCGACTTCGCCGCCGAGCACGGAATGCCCATCGCGATCAAGGCCGCTTTCGGCGGCGGCGGACGGGGACTGAAGGTCGTCTTCGACGAAGCCGACATCGAGGAAGGGTTCAACTCGGCCGGCCGCGAGGCGCGCGAGGCCTTCGGCCGCGGCGAGTGCTACGTGGAGAAGTTCCTCACGCACCCGCGCCACGTCGAGGCGCAGGTCATCGCCGACACCCACGGCAACGTCGCGGTGTTGGGCACCCGCGATTGCTCCACGCAACGCCGCTTCCAGAAGCTTATCGAAGAGGCCCCGGCACCGTTCCTCACCGACGAGCAGCGCCGCAGCATCGAGGAGGGCGCCCGCGCCATCTGCGAGAAGGCGGGCTACGTCTCCGCAGGAACCGTGGAGTACATCGTTTCCGAGGACGGCACCGTCTCCTTCCTCGAGGTCAACACCCGCGTCCAGGTGGAGCACCCGGTGACAGAGGCCGTGACCGGCGTGGACATCATCGCCGAGCAGTTCCGCGTCGCCGCGGGCGAAAAGCTCTCCTTCGCCGGGACCGACCCGGAGATCTCCGGCCACGCCTTTGAGTTCCGCATCAACGCCGAAGACGTCACCAACGGCTTCGCCCCCTCCCCCGGCACCATCACGCGTTTCGACGTCCCCACAGGTCCGGGGGTGCGCATCGACACCGGCGTGCGCACCGGCACCACCATCCCGGCCTACTACGACTCGCTCATGGGCAAGCTCGTCGTCTGGGGCCCGGACCGGGATACCGCGCTGCGCCGCGCGCAGCAGGCACTCGCCGAGTTCGCTATCGAGGGCGTGCGTTCCGTGCTGCCGTTCCACCGCGACATGGTCACCGCACCGGAGCTCACCGGCGATTCCCTCGAGGTCTACACCGACTGGGTGGACCATAACTACACGCCGTCGGCGCGCCAGCAGGTCGAGGATATTGGGCACATCTACGACGAGCGCGCCTCCATCGTCATCGAGATCGACGGCAAGCTCCACACCATCGGCATCCCGGTGGCGTTGCTCAACTCAGGTGGGCCTGCCGCGCCTGCTGACTCCCCCGCTGCCGGAACCGATTCCGCGAACGCGGTGACATCGAAATACGAAGCGACGATTGTTGAGTGGCTGGTCTCTGACGGGGACAAAGTTGCCGCGGGAGACGCGATCGCTACTATCGAGGCAATGAAGATGGAATCCACCATCACGGCCCCGCGCGGCGGCACGATCTCTCTCGCCGCCGCTCAGGGCGAACGCGTCACGGCGAACGCGACGATTGCGACCATCGCCTAGAAAGGTTTCTATGCTCCCTCTCACCGTCGCTGACCAGCTGCGTCAAGCCATCTCCGACGGGGAGTACGAGCCTGGGCAACGCTTCAACGAGGTGCGCTTGGCGGCGGAGCTAGCCGTCTCGCGCAACACGCTGCGCGAGTCTCTCTCGCTGCTGGTCTCCGACGGGTTGTGCGAGCGCATCCCCAACCGCGGGGTATTCCTTGCCACGCCGTCTGCCGCCACGCTTGGCGACGTCTTCCGCGCCCGCGCCGCCATTGAACCCGCTGCCATCCTGTGGGGCGAGGACCTCCCCGTCGATGCCCTCGAGGACAACGTCCGCGCCGCCCGCGCGGCACTGGATGCCGGCGAGCTGGGCGACGTCGGCCGGCTGAACCAGAAGTTCCACCTGCGCATCGTCGCCGCCACCGGGTCCTCCACCTTGGAGTCCACCATGTCGCGCATCGCCGCCTACATGCGGCTGTCCTTCCTCACCGTGATCAAGCACGTGCCGGACTTCCACGCGCCCTACATCGACAACAACGCTGCCGTCGTGGCGGCGCTGCGCGACAATGGCCGCGAGGACGCCGCCCACCTGCTCCACGGGCAGATGCTGCACACCTTCGACGAGGTCGACGCCCTGCTGCGCGAACACGACCCCGCCTACCTGTCTTAGGGCACCTGGTAAAAACTGTCCCGGATGTCGGTGACGAGCATCTTGCCCGGGGAATGGCAGATGGCCAGATCCGGTGTGGAGTCCATCACCACCGACTGCGGGGTGACTCCGCACGCCCAGAACACGGGAATCTCGCCAGGAGCGATGTCGACGGCCTCCCCGAAGTCAGGATTGTCCAGATCGGTGATGCCGATCGCGGCCGGGTCCCCGACGTGGACCGGTGCGCCATGCACCGCCGGGTAGCGCGATGTGACCCGCACGGCGTCAGCGACCTTAGCCGCCGGGATCGGGCGCATGGACACAACCATCGGTCCGGAGAACACCCCTGCTGGTGCGCACGGGATGTTCGTGCGGTACATCGGGACGTTGCGGCCCTGCGCGATGTGGGCGACGGGCACGCCAGCTTGGAGGAGCGCCTGCTCGAAAGTGAAGGAGCAGCCGATGAGGAAGGCGACGGTGTCGTCGGTCCAATAGGCGGTGGCGTCCGGGGTTTCGTCGACAAGCTTGCCGTGGCGAAAGATCCGGTAGGACGGAATGTCGGTGCGAATGTCCCCGCCGGGAAGGAGCTCTGAGGATAGCTGTCCCGATTCGAGCACCCCGAGGACCGGACAAGGTTTGGGGTTGCGCTGCGCGAACAGGAGGAAATCGAAGGCGTACTTTTTGTCCAGGGCGATGAGGTTCGCCTGGGCGTACCCAAGCGAAAAGCCCGCTGTTGTCGCAACAGACGTGTCGCGAAACAACGCGCGGGCTTGCGCGGGGCTCATCGAGCGAGGCTCAACTGTGGGGCTCATGCCCCCGAGACTACGCCCAGAGCTGTGCCAGGCCGGTGAGCGACCTCGCACCCATGTAGATGGTGATCAGCAAGACAATGGCGCCGATCACGATAAGCCAGGTGGGGTACTTGTAGCCGTGGAGGAGGTCCGGGCGGCGCCATGCGGCCCACAGCACGACGGCGAAGCCGATAGGCAGGATGAGGCCGTTGAAGGCGCCGGCGAAGATGAGCAGGGTCTGCGGCGCCTGACCCAGCAGGAGGTAAAGCACCGTGCAGACCGCGATGAAGGCCACGGTCAGCAGGTTGCGGGTTCGAGCCGGGGTCTGCTGGGTGGTGATGAACGACACCGAGGTGTAAGACGCGCCGATCACGGACGACAGGCCGGCCGCCCACAGCACGAGGCCGAAGGCGCGGAGGCCGAACTCGCCGGCTGCCTGGTAGAAGGCGTCCGCCGCGGTGTTGTCCTGCGACAGCGCCACGCCCGTGGACACCACGCCGAGGACGGCGAGGAAGAGCAGCACGCGCATGATGCCGATGACCACGATGCCCATGATCGAGGAGTTGCTGATTGACTTCAGGTTGGCCACGCCAGAGTTGCCGGAGTCGATGAGGCGGTGGACACCGGCGAAGGTGATGTAGCCGCCGACGGTGCCGCCGATCAGGGTGGTGATGACGAGGAAGTCGACCTCTGCCGGAAGCACGGTCTGCTTCAGCGCCTCGCCCACCGGGGGCTGGGAGACGATGGCGACGTAGAGCATCAGCAGGATCATGATCGCGCCGAGGGCGACGACAATGCGGTCAAGCGCCACGCCTGCGCGCTTGGACAGGAAGACGAAGATGGCGATGGCTGCCGAGATGGCACCGCCGATCTTCGGATCGAGGCCGAACATCGCGTTGAAGCCGAGGCCGGTGCCGGCAATGTTACCGATGTTGAAGACGACGCCACCGATGAAGACAAGCACCGCGAGGAACCAACCTAGTCCCGGGAGCACGCGGTTGCCCAGCTCGTTGGCGCGCAGCCCGGAGATGCCGAGGACGCGCCAGACGTTGAGCTGAATGGCGATGTCGACGAGGATCGACAGGAGGATCGCAAACGCGAACGCGGCACCCAGCTGGACCGTAAACACGGAGGTCTGGGTGAGGAAGCCCGGTCCGATCGAGGACGTGGCCATCAGGAAGACGGCGCCGACGGCCGGCCCGATTCCGCGGGAGATGGCAGGAGCGGAGGAGTTGTCGGTGGTGTCGGCGCCGGCGGTGACCTTGGTGGATCCGCCGTCGGGAGTCGTGAAAGCACTCACTGTGACGCCCCTTTCATGAATTGTTGAACGTGATGGGAGAAATATTAGGCCACAGGGTGTGAATCACCACTAGATCGCGCCACGATTTACCCCCGCGATCGTTCAACAATAAGGAACACTTTTATGCGCATCCAGGAGGTGCTTCCGCGCACAAAAGCGACGTTTCTTGCGCGCTACCGCATAATCACACCGTTCAACTGCCACGTCCCCTCGGGGGTAGACGCTACGACTCGAGAGCCTCACCAAGCTCGAGCCACTCCATCTCCCACTCGTCGCGCTGCTCCCTGATCCCGCCGAGCTCGCGCGTCGCGGCAGCGATCGCTTCGAAATCCGGGGCCGGCTGTCCCGACATCTCCGCGATGGTGGCCTCCTTCGCCTCCGCCTGCTCCTCAGCGCGGGCGATGCGGCGCTCGAGCGCGTTCATCTTCTTGCGGATCTCTCGCTCTTCCTGGGAGCTCAAGCCCGATTGCTTATCGACGCCCACCTTCTCCCGCGCCTGACCAAGATCGAGCGTGCCGCCCGTGGCGGCTGCCGCCGCCCGGCGCTCGATGTACTGCTGGATTCCTCCAGGAAGGTTGGTCAGCGTGCCGTCGCCGAACAACGCGTAGGTGGTATCCGCGATGCGCTCGATGAGGTAGCGGTCGTGGGAGATGACCACGAGCGTGCCCGGCCAGTTGTCCAGGAGGTCCTCGAGTTCCTGGAGCGTGTCAATGTCGAGGTCGTTGGTCGGCTCATCAAGCAGCAGCACGTTCGGCTCGGACATCAGCACGCGCGTGAGCTGGAGGCGGCGCCGCTCCCCTCCCGAGAGATCCTTGATCGGGGTGCGCTGCCGCTTCGGCGAAAACCCCAACCGCTCGGCGAGCTGTGCGGCCGAGATGTCGCGGTTGCCCAACTGCACGTAGTTGGCCACGTCCTCCACTGCGTCGAGGACGCTGCGCTCCGGGTCCAGGTCGTCGAGCTCCTGGCGCAGCCACCCGATGCGGGTCGTCTGCCCCTCGATCCTTTTTCCGGCAGTAAGCGGGTACTCGCCTGCGAGTGTACGCAGCAGCGTCGTCTTTCCGGAGCCGTTCACTCCCACCAAGCCGATGCGCTCGCCCGGCGCGAGGCGCCATGTCAAGTGCTCGACGAGGGTGCGCCCGTCCGGTGCGTCGATGCGCGCGTCTTCGAGCTCGATGACGACCTTGCCCTGGCGCTGCCGGGAGAACGACATCAGCTTGACCTTGTCGCGCGGGGCGGGCACGTTGGCGATGAGCGCCTCGGCTGCCTCGATGCGGTAGCGCGGCTTCGACGTGCGAGCCGGGGCGCCGCGGCGCAGCCACGCGAGTTCCTTGCGGGCCAGGTTCTGGCGGCGCTGCTCCATCGCGTCGGCCTGGCGGGCACGCTCGGCACGGGCGAAGGTCCAGTCGTTGTAGCCGCCCTCGTAGACGTCCACGACACCGTCGTGAACCTCCCACGTCAGCCCTGCCACCGTGTCAAGGAACCACCTGTCGTGCGTGACCACGACGACGGCGAGCTTTCTGCTCATCAGGTGGTCCGCCAGCCACTGCACGCCCTCGACATCGAGGTGGTTGGTCGGCTCGTCGAGCACCACGAGGTCCAAGTCTTGAACCAAGGCGGCGGCGAGGTTGACCCTGCGCCGCTCGCCGCCGGAGAGGTTGCCCACCGGGGTATCCAGGCCCAAGTCGACCACACCCGTTCCCTGCAGCACCTCGCGGACCTTGGCGTTCGAGGCCCACTCGAACGTCTGTAGTCCAAGCGGTTCCACGACCGCCTGGCCCACCGTCAACGCCTCGTCGAGGTCGAAGCGCTGGGTCACCACCGCCATGCGCAGCCCCGAGGCGTGGGACACGCGGCCAGAGCCGGGTTCCTCAATACCGGTAAGGACCTCGAGCAGGGTCGTCTTGCCGCCGCCGTTGACGCCGACGATGCCGATGCGCTGTCCCGTCTGGACGCCGAGCGAGACGCCGTCGAGAAGCGTTTTCAGCCCCCAGGTCTTCGAGACGTTTTCGAGATTGATCAAGTTAGCCATAGGCCTCCCATCCTATTGCCTTATGCGCTCACGCCAGCAGGCAGTTACGCGAAGAGCTGCGTTGCAGCATCGCGACAATATGCGCGCACGCCAGCGCGTCGGAATCCGCGCGGTGGTGCTCGAAAGAAAAGCCCGGGGCGCAGTAGGACGCGACGGTGGGCAACCTGTGGTTTGGCAGCTCCGGAATCAGCCTGCGGGCTGTGCGGCACGTGCAGTAGAACTCCTCCGGGAACGTACCCGTGGAGTAGTAGCGGTCCAGCCCGCGCCACACGGACGCGTCGAAGGTCGCGTTGTGGGCCCACACCGGCACCCCCTGCACGAACTCCCACACGCGATCCGCAATGTCGAACCAGGTTGGTGCGTTTTCCACATCACCCCGGTAAATGCCGTGGATGTGGGAGAACTCGAAAGCGATGTGCTCCTCCGGCGGGCGCAAGTACGTGCAGAAAGTATCCACGACCTCCCCGCCTGAGATTTTGACCAGGCCGACCTGGCACGCGGACGCCCCACCGATCCGGTTCGCGGTCTCGAAATCGACCGCGACGAACGTGTCGCTCAGCAACGCCGCACGTGTGGGGATGTAGACCGATGCTGGTCTAGTACGCGACCGCGTGGGGGCAGGGATGACGTCGGCGGAGCCCACAACTGGGGCGCCGTCGAGGAGACTGCGCAAGGCACCGGTGATGTTCATGCCGTCAATGTATTCGCCAACCCCGACACCAGATGCAACGTCTGTTCGAATTAGAGGAGGGCGGCTCCGGGAGACGGGCCGGCAGCGGCGAACGCCTCGTAGTTCGGGAAAGCTACGCTGAGCTCGCGCAACACCGCGTCCGCGTGGCGCTCGTCCTCGCACAGCACCGCAACGGTGGGGCCAGAACCAGAAACAATCGCGCGCAGACCGGCCTCCCCGGCCACCACGACGAGCTGGCGCAGCTGCGGGCGCATCCGCACCGCCGCCGCCTCCAAATCGTTGTGCAGCACAGGGGCGACCGCGGCCGGGTCACCCGTTAGCAGCGCCTGCGACAAAGCAGAAGTGTCGAGGTGCGGGACGAGGGAGGCGGAGTTGTGCCGAAGGTCGTCGAGAAGCGAAAACGCCTTTCCCGTTGGCAGGCCGAGGCGGGGGTTGATGAAGACCCAGTGGTAGCTTCCGCGGGCCATAAGCTCCACGAGCTCATCGCCGCGGCCGGTGCCGAGCGCGACACCACCCATCAGGCAAAACGGCACGTCTGCGCCGAGCTGGCCGGCAATTCGCTCGATGGCAGCATGCTCGAGCGGCGCGTTGCCGAAGTGGGCGATGTAGGCGTTCGCCGCGACGAGCGCCGCCGCCGCATCCGCGGACCCGCCCGCCATGCCACCGGCGACAAACACGGGCTTCTCCACCACAATCTTCACCGCGGGCAGCGCGACGTCCGCGTGGGGGTACTGGCGGCGGTACTCCTCCACCACCGCGTCGACGGCGCGCCACGCCAGGTTGCACGCGTGGTTGATGTCCTCGTGCGGTTCTTCTACCTCGAAGAACGTGGACATGCCCGTGACAACCGAACCGCTGACCACAGAGCGCATCTCCGGGTTCACCAGCAGGCGCACCGTCTCGCGGCGGTCCACAGCCTGGAACACGGTGACTAGGTCGTGGTAGCCGTCGCTACGCGCCTCCCCCACACCCAAGTGGAGGTTGACCTTGCTGGGAGCGGTGGCGGCAAACTCATGAGACACGGGCGCGCCCCAATCGTACGAAGTCGTCGACAGAGAGCTTCTCGCCGCGCAGGCCTGGATCGATCTCGGCTGCGCGCAGGGCCTCCTCGGCTGCGGCGGGAGAGCCGTACACACCTGCCAGTGTCGAGCGCAGGGTTTTGCGGCGCTGGGCGAAGGCGGCGTCGATAAGCGGGAAAACCACCTCGCGCAGTTCGGCCGGGTACGGGCGGAACGCCTCAATGCGCACCAACCCGCTCTCGATGTTGGGGGCCGGCCAGAAGACGTTTTTGCCGATCAATCCGGCAAACGACACCAACCCGTAGAACGACGCCTTCACGCTCGGCACGCCGTAAATCTTGCTTCCCGGCTTCGCGGCGAGGCGGTCCGCGACCTCATTTTGCACCATGACGAGCACCGAGCTTATCGACGGAAACTCCTCCAGCAGGTGCAGCAGAACCGGCACCGACACGTTGTACGGCAGGTTGGCCACGAGCGCAGTGGGTTCGACATCCAGATCGGCTCGGACGACCTTGAGCGCGTCAGTGTTGATGACCGTCAGCCTGTCCGCGGTCTCCTGCGGCGCCCGCTCCCCCACCGTCTGCGTGAGGCGCCCGGCGAGGCGGGAGTCGATCTCGAGAGCGACGACTCGCTGCGCCTGCTCAACAAGCCCGAGAGTCAGCGAGCCCAGTCCCGGACCGACCTCGACGACGATGTCGTCGGCGGAAAGCTTGGCTTCGCCGACGATGCGGCGCACCGTGTTCGGGTCGTGGACAAAGTTTTGGCCGAGCTTCTTTGTGGGCACCACGTCAAGCTCGCCAGCGAGCTCGCGGATCTCCGCAGGCCCGAGGAGGTGAACACCAGTCATGTCCGCCTACGTTAGCAGGGCTTTAGCGCAGTCCCAGCTTGGCGGTGCAGGCCGGCCACGCGCCCCAGCCCTGTGCCGCCTGAGTCTTTTGTGCGATGGCGATCTGCTGCTCGCGGGTGGCTTGGTCGGCGGTCGGGGCGTACGCGGTGCCGCCGTACGCGGCCCAGGTCTGCGGATTGAATTGCAGGCCACCGTGATACCCATTGCCGGTATTGATCGCCCAGTTTCCACCGGACTCACACGCGGCGATGGCATCCCACACGGACCCACCAGCGACGGCAGGAGCGGATGCTGCCGCCGTGCCGGGCTTGGTGCCACGCACGATCGTCGCGGGCACGGCCGGGCGGGTCTCCTCCGCTTCGAGCTGCTCAACAGACTCAACCTGGCCGTTCACCACAATCGTTCGTGTGGTCTGCGCACGTTCACCTGGAGTGCCGGGGGTGCGGACCTCTTCGACGCCCTGCTCGAGGGAGGCGTCATCAATGTAGGTGGCGGGAGCGTCGAATTCAACGGTCTCGGTGGTGTTGATCTCCTCGACACGGTCGATGCGGATCTCCAAGTTCTCCGCCATCGGCGCGTCGAGCGGCAGGCTCACGCGGTCGTTGGTGTCTACCGCGATTCCGCGGGAGGCGAGCAGCTCACCGACGGTCTTCTTCGCCGCCGCCGTGTAGACGATGTTGCCACCATCGTTAATCGCGACGATCTTCGGCGTCGTGATATCGACTGTCATGCCGTCAGTGACCGGCTGGTCAAGATCGACATCAGCGGCAGCGGCCGCGCTGACACCAGCTTCGCCGATGAGATCCGCAACGGTGGCCGCGGTGGAGCTGAGCTGCTGCTCAGCGCCGTCGACAACCAAAGCAACGGGCTTAGCGGTACGCACAGTGACGAGGTCGCCGCTTGCCACCGTCTCACCGAGCGCCGGATAGACAAGGTCCTTCGCACCTACCTCGACGCCCGCGGCCTTGAGAGCACCCTCGACGTCAGCGGAGAAGGTGCGCACGGTGGCGGCTTCACCGTTGACATCGACAGTGACGTTCTTGGAGGTCGCGGCAGCCGTGGCAGCGCCACCGACGATGACCGCACCTGCGAGACCACCAGCAGCAAGGCGCTTGGCGGTGGAGGAGGTGTTGTTGATGCGCTGAGCGGACATTCGTTACTTCCTAAAAAGTCTCGGTTTCATCACGATTGGGTTAAGGCTACGCCAAAAGCGCACGTCGGGCTAGTTCGCCACACCACAAAGCGCCACAGAAATCACATTTGAAACGTGCGTCAACTCCCCTCCCTCGACACCTGCACTAACGCGCCTGTAGCCTGCGTCACATTTCCTTGACAGCGAACACGCGGGAGAACGTCTCCCCCACCTCGCGCGCCAAGGTTTCCACGTCGACGCCGCGCGCCTCTGCCACAACTGCCGCAGTGTGCCCGATAAGAGCGGGCTCGTTGCACGCGCCGCGGAAGGGCTCCGGAGTCATGTACGGGGCATCCGTCTCGATGAGGAGCTGGCCCGCCGGCGCCAGCCGCGCCGCCTCCCGCAACTCGTCGTTGCGCTTGAAGGTCACGTTCCCGGCGAACGAGAGAACGTATCCGCGCTCAATCGCCTCCCGGGCAACGTCAAGCGGCGAGGAGAAACAGTGCAGCATGACCTCGCGCGGGCGCGGCGCGTCCGCGAGGATGCGCAGAAGCTCAGCATCACCTTCGCGGTTGTGGATCATCAACGCTCTGTCTGACTCCACCGCGAGGTCGATGTGCCAGCGCAACGCCTCCTCCTGAACGTCCAGTGGCGCGGTGGATTCGGGATCGTGCGTCAGCCAATAGGTGTCAATTCCCGTCTCTCCAATGGCCACGCAGTTCGGATCATGGGCCATCTCCGAAAGCCGCTGCCGAGCCGAGTCGTCGAGCTCGTGGGCGCGAGTCGGGTGGATCGCACACGCGGCAAACACCCTTTCATGGTGCTGTGCTGCCGCGAGCGCGAGCTCCGCCTCCTCCAGGCCGTCACCGACGGTGCAGATCCGCTCAACACCGGCGTCGAGAGCGCGTGCGACGGCGGCATCAATTTCATCTGCTGTGCGCGCGCCGGCCGAGGCGAGGTGCGTGTGGGCGTCGACAAGCCCGGGAATGCGGGCAGCGGGAACTGGGGTGGGGCGAGGCTTCTTCTTTGACATGACTCCCCAGCATATGTGCGCCTGCCTACCCCGCCAGCTCGTCCTCGATGTACAGGCGGCGCGAGGCGACAACACCCAGCAAGCCCATGATGATCGCCAAAACGATCAGCGCAATGAGAATCGGGGTGTACGACTGCACGATGCCGTGCACCACACCCACCAGAAGAGGTCCGGCGGCCGCAATCGCAGACCCGAACGGCTGCACGAACCCGGCCAGGCGCGCCGTGGTCAGCGCGTTGCGGGTCCGCGACGGGATCAGCGCAATCGAAAGCGGGAAGCACCATCCGCCGAGACCGAGCAGGCAGCACCACAGAATCGGCGCGGCTGCGGGAGCCACGAGGATACCCACATACCCCGCCGCGGTCAGAGTGCCGAAAAGAAGGACCAGCGGCGTCAGGCTGTAAAAGCGTTCAACCACGGTAGGCAGAGTCAGACCACCCAAGGCGGCAAGCAGCCCGATGCATGCGAGGCCGATAGTGGCCACGGAGTCGGACACGCCCTGCTCACCCAAAATGGACGGCAGCCACCCCAACTGAACGTAGGCGTTCATCGACTGCAGTCCGAAAAAGAGCATGAGCGCGACGGCAGTGCGCGAGCGGTAGATCGACAATTCGGGCGCCGAGTCGACGGGGGTGACAACGCGGGGAGTGTCGAAGCCCACCCGAATCAGAACGATCAGCCAGACGATAAGTTGGATCGCGCCGGCGATCGCCCACACACCCAACGACACCTGCCAGGAGTCGGTGATCAACGCCGACAACGGGCCGATCGACGCGGACAGGCACACGAAAACCGAGTACACCGTGGTCAGGGGAACCATGTAGCGGCCAGCGTATTTCTTGATCCACGCCGGTCCCAGCACGTTTCCCACAGCGATACCCGCTGCCACCGCAAACGTCGCGACGACGAACGCGGTAATCGTCGGTGCGAACGGGCGCAGCGCCAGGCCCATCGTCATCACGAGCGCGGCGCCGCTGAGCGCAGGTGTCAGGCCCACGCGGCGCGCCGCCGGCACCGCGGTCAGCCCGACAATGCAGAACAGAAGCGCTGGCAGCGCTGTAATGATGCCGCCGACGGACGCGGGTGCGTCGTAGGCCGTGATGACGTCGTCAAGCACCGGCCCCACGGACGCCAACCCCGCCCGGAGGTTGATCGCCACCGTGATGACGGCGGCGAAGAGAAGGAGCGCTACCACTTACTGGACCCGAGCCCACTCGGGCCCGGTTTCGCCTAGCTCGGGGTCGAGCTTGGCCACCAGCGGCTTTGGCTTCTCCAGTGTCGTGCCCGGGACCACCGGGGTGCGCTTCCACACTGCCTGCTGAGAAGCGTAGTCACCGACAATGACCGGGTAAGTCTGCCCCTTCTCCGGCAGGTTCACGCCCACCAGCTCGCCGTCGAAGTCGTCGGTGACGTCCTCGATGCGCGGGACAGCCGCCCATACGCCGCTGCGGCCCAGGGTCTCGTGGACCTGCTGCGCAATGTGCGGCAGGAACGGAGTGAGCATGGCGTTGCAGTCGGCAACGACCTGCAGCGCCGTCCACAGCACAGTGGCCAAGCGCTCGCGCTGCGCGCTGTCCTTGGCCAGCTTCCACGGCTCCTGATCCGCGATGTACGCGTTAGCCTCGCCGACAACGTGCATGATCTTGGTGACCGCGTTCTTGAATTTGGCGCGGGAAAGCTCGTCACCGGCGGCCGCGAACGTCGACTCCGCCAGATCGAGGATCGCCCGGTCAGCCTCGGCAAGATCGGCCGGAGCCGGGACCTGGCCGAAGTTCTTGTGCGCCATCGACACGGTGCGGTTGACCAGGTTGCCCCAGCCGTTAGCCAGCTCATTGTTCACGCGGCGAACAAACTCGTCCCACGTGAAATCGGTGTCGTTGTTCTCCGGCCCCGCAACCGCGATGAAGTAGCGCAGCGGGTCCGCGCCGAACTCGGCGAGGAAGTCCTTAACGTAGATGACCACGCCCTTCGACGAAGAAAACTTCGAGCCGGACATGGTGAGGAACTCCGACGAGACGACCTCGGTGGGCAGGTTGAGCTCCCCAAAGGCGTGCTCGTTGCCACCCTTAGCACCCTTGCCCGCGTAGCCGAGCAGCTCCGCAGGCCAAATCTGGGAGTGGAAGGTGATGTTGTCCTTGCCCATGAAGTAGTAGCCGCGCGTGGCGGGGTCCTGCCAGAAATCCTTCCACGCGTCCGAGTCGCCGCTGCGGCGTGCCCACTCGATGGAAGCAGAGAGGTAGCCGACGACAGCGTCGAACCACACGTAGAGCTTCTTCGAGGGGTTGTCCTCCCACCCCTCCACCGGGATGGGGATGCCCCAGTCGATGTCGCGGGTCATCGCGCGCGGGCGCATGTCCTCGAGGAGGTTGAGGGAGAACTTCAATACGTTCGGGCGCCAGTCCTCACGGGTTTCGAGCCACGCCTTGAGGGCGTCGTGAAGCGCAGGCAAGTCAAGCATGAAGTGCTCGGTCTCGACGAACTCCGGCGTCTCACCATTGATCTTAGAGACCGGGTTGATCAGGTCAGCGGGATCGAGCTGGTTGCCGCAGGTGTCACACTGGTCGCCGCGGGCATCAGTCGCACCGCAGATGGGACAGGTGCCCTCGATGTAACGGTCCGGCAGGGTGCGGCCCGTTGACGGGGAAATCGCGCCCTGCGTCGTCTCCTTCACCATGTAACCGTTGGCGTACAGCCCCTTGAACAGCTCCTGCACGACCCCGTAGTGGGTCCGGGTGGTCGTGCGGGTGAACAGGTCGTAGGACAACCCCAGACCAGCCAAGTCGGTGACGATCTGGCGGTTGTAGCGGTCGGCGAGCTCCTTGACGGTCACGCCTTCTTTGTCTGCCTGCACGAGCAGGGGCGTGCCGTGCTCGTCGGTGCCGGAGACCATGAGGACGTTGTTGCCAGCCATGCGCTGGTAGCGGGCGAAGACGTCCGACGGAACGCCGAATCCTGCAACGTGGCCGATGTGGCGCGGTCCGTTGGCGTAGGGCCAGGCCACGCACACCAGGATGTTTTGTCCCGGCTGAGCTGTCTCTGGTGAATTCATGGTCTCCAGCATAAGCTATGGCCGCTTTCTAATTCGCACTGCGTCGTGCTTCGCGGGCCTTGCGCTCCCTGTTGTGGCGCCTCTCGATGGCCAGCCCGGTGGTCGAACCGCTTCGATTCCTTGCGGTCAAGGTAGATCACGTCGTTGGAAACGTCCTTGACTACGGCGAACATGAGAGCGATGAGGATGAACAGGAACGGGGTCGCCGCCACGATGGTGACCGACTGCAGGGAGTCGAGCGCGTCCTCGCCGCCGACGACCAGCAACGTCAGACCGACGAACGCGGTCCCCAGGCCCCAGATGCCGGCCAGCCACGGCGAGGCATTTGACTTGCCGTTCTGGGACATCGACGCCATCACGGTGGAGGCGGAGTCCGCCGAGGTGATGAAGAACGTGCCCAGCAAAATGACCGCGAAGACACCGGCGAGGAAGCCGCCCGGGAAGGTGTGCAGCAGGTTGAACAGCTGCTCCTCCGCGTTGCCTTCGCCGTAGATCGACTCGCCCGCCTGCTCGAGGCTGATTGCAGAACCACCGAAAATGGCGAACCACACGGTGGACAGCAGCGTCGGGACCAGCATGACGCCGAGGCAGAACTCGCGGATGGTGCGTCCGCGGGAAATACGGGCGAGGAACATGCCGACGAACGGGGACCAGGAGATCCACCATGCCCAGTAGAAGATCGTCCAGGAAGACAGGAAGTCGCCCGCAGTGCCGTCGGCGCTGGAGGCGGTGCGCCCGGCCATCATGAAGAACTGGTCAAGGTAGGACCCAATAGACGTCGGCAGCATGTTGAGCAGGTTGACCGTGGGGCCGACGACGAAGACGAAAATGGCAAGAATCGCGGCGATGACCATGTTGAAGTTGGACAGCCACTGGATGCCACGGCCTACTCCGGACATCGCCGACAGGAGGAAGGCCAACGTCAAAACCGCGATGATGCCGACGGTCAGCTGCGTCGACGGCGAATCCACAAAACCGGAGGCCTGCAGGCCGGAGGAGATCTGGAGTGCGCCGAGGCCCAGGGAGCAGGCGGTGCCGAAGATCGTGGCAAAGATAGCGAAGCCGTCGATGACCTTGCCCAGCGGGCCGGATGCAGCCTTCTCCCCGATGAGAGGGACGAAGGCGCTGGACAGCAGCTGCTTGCGGCCGCGGCGGAACGTCGAGTACGCGATGGCCAAGCCGATGATGGCGTAGATGGCCCACGGGTGCAGCGTCCAGTGGAACATGGTCTGCGCCATGGCCGTGCCCACCTCTTGGGGTTCGCGTCCGGGAACGCCGTCGCGGTACATGGCCAGCGGTTCGGAGGCTCCGTAGAACATCAGGCCGATGCCCATGCCGGCGGCAAACATCATGGCAATCCAGGATGCCGTGCGGAACTCCGGTGCTTCGTTGACCCCGCCGAGGCGGATCGAACCGAACGGCGAGAACGCGACAGCGAGGACGAAGAAAACGAACACGGTCCCGAATAGGACGAATGCCCAACCCAGGTTGGTGATCACCCAGTTGAAGGAAGCCGTGGAAAACGCGCCGAAGCTGTCCGCTCCGACGAGGCCCCAGAGCACCACTGCCGCGACCACGGCAACGAGCGGCACGATGATCGTCCAGTCGACGCGGGCGTTGTCATCGTCCGCTTCCGACACGATCGTTTCGTCTCCCCTTTCCTCGGGGGTGTGCTGATCTTTGGTTTCAATGAGCTCTGCAAGCTCGTCGGCTGCGCTTGTGTGCGCCACGCCAAACCACTCCTTTTAGTTGGGTTCTGGGTTTCTTCGAGGCAACTGACAATAAGTGCCAAATAAGCGCAAATCTATATGACAGTGAGCCAGGTGGAGGCTAACGCACTTCGCAGCCTATTTCGAACCGGAGCCGTCGCGCGCGGCGAGCGCAAGGTCGTAGAGATCGCCCGTTTTCACTCCATGTGCACGGGCAATATCCTTCACCGCGTCCTTGAGGCGCTCGCCGCGCTCAACGCGCTCTAGCACGACAGCCACAAGCTCTTCCGGGTCTGCGGCCGCTCGCCGACCACCTTCGATGACCACAGTGATCTCGCCTTTCACGCCGTCGGCGGCCCACTGCGCCAACTCCCCCAGCCCGGCGCGCTTGACCTCCTCGTACGTCTTTGTCAGCTCGCGGCAGACTGCGGCGAGACGATCGGCGCCGAGGATCTCGGCGGCATCGGACAAGGTGGCAGCAATACGGTGCGGCGACTCGAAGAAGCACACGGCGCGCGGTTGGTCGACAAGCGACTCCAGCCAGGCCCGGCGCGGGCCGGCTTTGCGCGGAGCGAACCCGTCGAAAATGAAGTGACCGGTGTTGAGCCCCGACAGGGCCAGTGCCGTGGTCACCGCCGAGGGGCCTGGAATGCAGGTCAAAGGGACCCCCGCCTCGTGCGCCGCGGTGACCACGGCGTGGCCAGGGTCAGATACCACCGGCATGCCGGCGTCGGAGACAAGCAGAACCGTGCCCGTACGCGCGGCCGCGATGAGTTCTGCGACGCGGCCGTCCTCATTGTGGTCGAAGTTGGACACCACCCTGCCCCGAATCTCCACGCCGAGGGCCGACGCCAAGCTGCGCACCCGGCGGGTGTCTTCCGCAGCGACGATGTCCGCGGTCGCCAGCGCCTCTCTGAGCCGATCAGATGCGTCGCCGATGTTGCCCAAGGGGGTTGCCGCCACCACGATTCCACTCATGGACACCAAGCATGGCACAACTGCTATCCCAGTAGTATCCCAGTGGTGACTACGATTGCTCCCCGCCCCCAGCTGCCCCGCGCGGGTCGGCCGCCCGCCCCGAAGGCCCCCCGCTGGGCCGCGTGGACGCGCCGGGACACGCAGGCTCTCTCCACTGTCGTCCTCGCCGCGCTGCTGACACGGTTTTTCGGGCTGACACTGCCGACGGCCGGAGGCACGCCCATCTTCGATGAGAAGCACTACGTGCCGCAGGGGTGGGACATGGTCCGTTCCCACATCAACCCCGTCCTCGGCGGCATTGAGTCCAACCCGGCCTACGGCCTCGTGGTCCACCCGCCGCTGGGCAAGCAGCTCCTCGCCCTCGGCGAGTCTGTCTTCGGCTACACCCCGCTCGGGTGGCGCGTCATGACGGCGCTGTTCGGCACCGCGGTTGTCGCATTCATCTGGCTGCTGTGCCGCCGCCTGACGCAGTCGACCACCCTGGCCACCCTGGCCGGCATCATCGCGGTGTGCGACGGGGTGCTCCTCGTCGCCGCGAAGTTCGGCATGCTGGACATCTTCCAGGTGACGTTCATCGTCGCGGCTTCGTGGACCCTCACCGGGGATATGCGCCAGGTCCACCAGCGGATGCACACCGCCTACCTCGCCGGCCTGATCGATCCCGCCGGCGCGCTCGGGCCACGCCTCGGCTTCCGCTGGTGGCGCTTCGCCACCGGCGTGTTGCTCGGGTTGAGTCTGTCGGTGAAGTGGTCGGGGCTGTACTACATCGCCTTCTTCGGCCTGCTCAGCGCTTTCTGGGACCTGTGGCTGCGCTCGCGCTACCGGGTGAAGATGCCCGTCGTGGGCACGTTGCTTCGCGACGTCCCCGCGGCCCTCGCCTCCCTCGTCCTCATCCCGATTGCGCTCTATGTCTGGTCCTGGCGCGCCTGGTTCGCGTCCGAAACCTCCGTGTACCGCCACTCTGCGGTTGACGGGACGATCGCCGGGAGCGACTGGCCCGAGCTGGCCTCGCTTCCCGACGCCCTCGCGGGCTGGCTGTACTACCACCTGTCGGTTCTTGAGTTCCACGGCTCGTTGACGTCCTCAGGCGGAAGCTCCCACCCCTGGGACTCGAAGCCGTGGGCCTGGCTCGTCGCCGCGCGTCCGATCCTCTACTACTCTTCCACCGACATCGAGTGCGGGCCCATGACGTGCCGCGAAATGATCTACCTGTTCGGCACGCCGGCGATTTGGTGGCTCACCGTTCCGATCCTGTTGTGGGCAGCGTGGGTCTGGCTGACGCGCCGCGACACCCGCGTCATCGTCCCTGTGATCGCTTTCGCCGCCGGTTTTGTGCCGTGGCTAGCTGCCTTCGACCGCCAGATGTACTTCTTCTATGCCACGGCGATGGTGCCGTTTACCATCGTGCTCATCGCCATCGCATTGGGCTACGTCCTGCAGACCTGGCGTACGCCGGCCCACCCGCAGCTGCGCAGACTTGCTGGCTTCGACATCACGGTAGGCCAGGTGGCTGTGCTCGCGTACCTGGCCGTGGTGGTCGGGATGTTCGTCTACTTCTCCCCAATCCTCTACGGCATGCGCATCCCAGAGGGGCTGTATCAATCGATGATGTGGCTGCCTAGCTGGAAGTAGGCTCAGCGCTGAGCATGCGCCACCCACGCCGCAGGTCGGCGCCGCGCTCGACCACCCAGGTCACTACAAGGGCGACGAGGGTAAAGAACAGCACCGCCATCGTTCCGCCCACACCCGCCGGGGCATAGAGGAGGATGTCGCGCACCGCGAACCCGAGGGTGAAGGTGAACATCGTGCCCACGATGAGCACCACGCCCGGGATTTGGCCCGGCTTCCACGCGGTAAACGCTAAAGCGCTGGCCACGCCGAGGCGCACGGCTGCCTGATCCGGCGAGGCACCAGCGTCCTGAATGACGAGGCGCACGGCCCACGCCGCCCAGATCAGCGCCATGGAAACCAAGAACACGCGGCTGAGCGCGAGCGCCACAGCTCGGCGCTGGGCGAAGCGGTGCCACTGCCCTTCCACACCGGCGAGGATGACCTCGGAGAGATCCTCGGGCGGCGCCATGCCGCCTGCCGGCGCGGCGAAGCGGAGGTTGTTCGACAGGGCAAGCAGGCGATCCCAGTAAGCGCGGCACTGCGCGCACTGTTCGAGATGGGCGTCCACGACTTCGTCGTCAAGCAGCGGCTTTTCCCCGTCGAGCCGGGCGGACAGCGCGGCCTGCACATCCGAATGGCTAAGCACTGGTCAAAGCCCTATCCAGGCTGGCGCGGCCGGAGCCGAAGACGACGATGACGAAAAGCACCACGGCGAGCACGAGCGGGTACTCGATGCCGCCGGTCTCCACGAAGAACCCCTGATTGAGGTGCACGAAGTACGCCGCGGCGAGCACGACCAGCATGAGCAGCCCCGCAACAAGGGTGGTGAGCAGGCCAATGATGAGCAGCGACCCGCCGATGAGCTCCACGGTGGACGAGAGGTACGCCGACAGCTTCGGCTGCGGAACCCCCGCCTTGCCCAGCTCTTCTGCCGTGCGCGCGATCCCTTCCTGGAACCAGCTGCGGTACCCGCGCGCGACAAACACGGCGCCTGCGATGAGTCGCACCAGAAGGAGCGCGAAATCTCGTACCGCAGGCCTGTTCATGGCTCAAAGACTACAGAAACACCGCGCCCGGGAACCACACCGGTCGAATGCAGGTCTAATGGAGGTATGGACACCGAATTCCCGGGCACCGGCCCCATCATGGGAGACGACGGCAAGGCTCGCCCGCCGTGGGCTGCACACGACCCGTTGCTGCGCGACTACTACGACACCGAGTGGGGCATGCCGGTTCGCGACGAGCGCGGCATGTACGAACGCCTCTGCCTCGAGGGCTTCCAGGTCGGGCTGTCGTGGCGGCTCATCCTGTCCAAGCGCAAGGCGCTGCGCGCAGCTTTTCATGGTTTCGACCCCGACAAAGTCGCCGCGATGGAGGGCATCGAGCATTTGCTTGACGACGCCACCTTGATCCGCAACCACCGCAAACTCTCCGCCGTAGTCACCAACGCCCGCGCCACACTCGCGCTGCGCGAGGAGGGCACGCACCTCGGTGAGTTGGTTTGGTCCTTCCAACCCGCTGAAACACCGGCGCCGACAGTCGCGGAGGACGTCCCCACACAGTCGGAGGAATCGGCCGCGCTGGCCCGCGAACTCAAGCGCCGCGGCTTCACCTTCGTCGGCCCAGTGACCATGTACGCGCTCATGGAATCGACCGGGATCCTCGACACCAACCTCGTCGGGACCTGGCGGCGCGAGGCGTCAGGGGTATGGAGCTAGTCGTCCATCTCCGCGAACGCTTCCTCGACGGAGTCGTGCTCTTCACGGGACTCGCGCCACACCTCGATGAACGCTCCGATATTGATCGCAGCGATGATGAGTCCCGCCACGATGTCGAACCAGGCCGTCGGCCAAGCAAAGGTGAGGAGTCCCGCGACGATAATCAACACGTTGGCGAGCGCGTCGTTGCGCGCCGCCAACCACGCCCCCGTCGCCAACGACGTACCAGCATTGCGCACACGCAGAAGAATTAAAGCGCACACGACATTGACCACAAGTGCGCCAATAGCAACGAGGGTTAGCGATCCCGGCTCGGGTGGGACAGGATTTGCGATCTTGCCTGCGACAGTCACCAGCGCAGCAATCGCCGGGATCAGAATGAGGAAAGCCAGCACCGCCCCCATCACGCGGCGGCCGCGGGCGGACATCGCCACGGCGAAGAAGACGAGCAGGTTGATTGCGGTGTCCTCGAGGAAGTCCGCCGAGTCCGCGAACAGGGCAGCAGATCCAATCGCCACCGCCGCCGCAAACTCGACGAAGAAGTACGTGAGGTTGAGCAGCGCTACTACAAGCACAGCTCGGCGAATAGTGTTCATTGTTCCGTAAAGCTTCCTTCTCGATACACGGTGTCTCTAATGCGTGTACAGCCTAAACGCAGAGTCTCACGTGGCTCGAGCACCCACGAAACCAGGCATACCTTCCAGCATCCCCACGTACGGGCTACTTCACCACATTCCCGTGTCACACCGCTTGGACCGCCAAGGAGGCTGATCCTTCCGAGCGAAACTAAAACCGCGTTCTTTGTCACATTTATTTTCTCCATTTTATGAAAGCAATAGGCGGTATGCGGAGTACCATGGGAACGGTACAAACGGCGAGGATCATTCGCTGTACGTTTACGAAGGAGACTTCTCAAGCTATGACGGAAAATAACCGCAAAGTCGCGTTTATTACCGGTGCTGCACAGGGCATTGGTAAGGCAATTGCAGAGCGCCTGGTCGAAGACGGCTTCGCTGTCGCAGTTGCAGACTTCAACCTCGAAGGCGCTCAGGAGACCGCTGATGAGATCAACGCCAAGGGTGGCGAAGCTCTCGCAGTTCAGGTTGACGTATCTGACCGCGACTCCGTATTTGCAGCTGTCCGCAAGTCCACCGAAGAACTCGGTGACATGAACGTTGTTATCAACAACGCTGGCTTGGGTCCGCAGACTCCTTTGGAGACCATCACCCCGGAGATCTTCAACAAGGTATTCAACGTCAACGTCGGTGGTGTCCTGTGGGGCATCCAGGCTGCTATGGAAGCATTCGAGGCCAAGGGCCACGGCGGCAAGATCATCAACGCTTGTTCCCAGGCTGGCCAGATTGGTAACCCTGGTCTTGCAGTCTACGGCGGCTCCAAGTTCGCTGTTCGCGGCATCACCCAGACCGCTGCACGCGACCTCGCAGACCGTGGCATCACTGTTAACGGCTTCTGCCCGGGTATCGTTGACACCCCGATGATGCGCGGAATCGCACAGCAGGTAGCAGACGAGAACGGCGAGTCCTTCGAGTGGGGCATGCAGACCTTCGCCAAGAATATTGCCTTGGGTCGTCTGTCCACCTCCGAAGAGGTTGCAGCTTGCGTTTCTTACCTTGCAGGCCCCGACTCTGACTACATGACGGGTCAGTCCCTGTTGATTGACGGCGGTATGGTCTTCCGTTAAACAACATCTGAAAATGGGGTGGAGATTATGGTCTCCACCCCATTTTTTGTCCGTGTTACCTGAAAATAGGAGCTTCCGGGTAAGGGATACCACTGCGCATCTTGGCGCTAATGACACCCGCGGCGTTTGAACAACAGATTTACTCAGCCCCAGAACTAGCTGCGCTTAGCGACGAATCCGGAGCAGAAACGAAATAAACAACACCGAGCCAAGGCCAGCAGCCATTGGCATGCCGCTGATCGAGAAGAAAGTGAGCACCGCAGCTTTGATGGCTGCGAACCAGTAATCGAACTCATAAAAGATCAACTGCCCCACATAGCACCACGAAAGCTGAAGCACCCATCAGTTCCGCTGTGCATACTGAGGTACCGAGTACCCATGCCGCTTCCTAAAGCAGCTCTACGTGGAGCTAAGGGGAATCGAACCCCTGACCTTCGCATTGCGAACGCGACGCTCTACCAACTGAGCTATAGCCCCAATGCCGATGACGTTACTCCTCCATCGACAAACTCGGAAACCGCGAGGTCAAACCGGCTTTCTGCCGCCTCCTAACTGGCGCGGGCGGCGACTGCGACGGGCGCGGTGTCGACCGGCTCGTAGCGACCTCGGGGCAGTTCATCGAAATCCGGTGACTCGTCGTCCATGTCGACGACGACCGCACCCGGGCGGCGGCGGAAACTCGGGACCGGTGCCGTGGTCTCGCCAGAGACCACGCCCATGCGGGCGCGGCGCAGTTGGCGGATACGGCGCTGGTGCAGCGCGCGCTCCTGGCGGACCACGCCGCGCAGTACGACCATGAACCAGACAGTCAAGCCGATTGTCAGGGCGGGAAGCACCCACACCCAGCCGCCGGCGACGAATGCGGCCACGAACGTCACCACGTCCGCGACGATGAGTGCGAGAAGCGTACGCTGGCGGCGCATGAAGCGGTCCTGCTTCGCGGCCTGGTCGCGCTCGGGGTCCCAGCCACCGCGACCGCGGCGGGCCCGGGCGAAGTCCAGCTCTTCGTCGGTAAGCGGCTCACCCTGCTCCTCGATCCGCTCTTCGACCTGTTCCGCGGCGGCCGGCTCCGGATCCGACTCGCTCGCGGGCTCGGCGTAGGCGACGAAGTCGCCCGGGGACACGTAGGTCTCCTCGAGCGGGTACGGCTCCTCGGCCACATCCTCGGCCGCATCCTCAGCGACCTCCTCCGCCTGCTCCTGCTCGCTCTCCAGCACAGACAGCGCGGTGGAGCCGCCGGTGGCGGGCTCGACGACCTCGCCTTCGATGGTGGTGTCGGCCTCGACCAGCTCCGGCTCCACGAGGGTGCTCACCTCGTGCTCGTCGACGTTTTCCGGCTCGACCACCTCGTAGCGCTCACCGTCGTTGTCGAAGCGGTGGACGTCCGCGCGGGTCAGCTTCGGGCGGCGGCGCCCGGGCACCGGCGCGCTTCCACCGGAGTGCAGCACGCGGGTTTCCTCGTAGCCGTCCCCGGAACGGCGAATGGGCTTGTTGTTGCCCATCACCATCGGCGCAAGCACGATCACCCACACGACGACGATTAGGACAATGATCAAGCTGAGGCTGCCCATGGGCCGGCCACCTTTCTGAGCTGGACTACCGGAGGATTCAGTCACTCAGGCTATCGGCCGCCATGCCTGACGACGGCTAGCCACGCCGGTGGGTGCGGACCTTCCCCGCGGCGATGAGCCTCTCGACGGCGCTCGTCGGATAGTCCTCCCGTGTGATCGCCACAAAGTGGTGGTCCTGCCACCGGCCGTCGATATGCAAATTGCGGCGCATAAAGCCCTCCTCGCGGTAGCCGTTGGCGGCCAGCACCTTTCCCGACGCCGGGTTGTGCGGCAGGTAGGTCGCCGTGACCCGGTGCAGCCCGATACGTGCCAGGGCGTGGTCGGTGCCCAGCGCGCAGGCTGCCGTCGCGACGCCGCGTCCCATGTAGGCCGAATGGACCCAGTAGCCGATCCAGCATTCGCTCACCACGCCGTGCTGGATGTTGCCCAGCGTCACCTGGCCTGCGAACTTACCGTCGATCTCGATGACGAAGGGCACGACGATGCCGTCCGCCGCCAACGAGCGCAGGTTGGTCCAGTTGGTGCGCCACGCCGCGGGGCTGTGGGCGCCAGCCCAGGTTCCGGGAACGGTCGGCTCGACGGGCTGGAGCCAGGCCGCGTCGTCGATGCGCAGCTTCGACCACGTGCGCCCGTCAGAGGCACGCAGTGGGCGAAGTTTGAGAACCCTGCCGTCGAGAAGCGAAAGCGCGGGCGTCGTTTCCGGCCAACCGGGGGCACTGTCGGGCTGGAAGAACCGCCAGAACACAGTGGCCTACGAGCGCTGCTGCAGGAAGACCACGTCGACGATATCGCCGGGGCGCACGGTCGTGACCTCCTCCGGCAGCTCAATGATCGCGTTCGCGTCGGCGAAGCCGGCCAAAAGGTGGGAGGGAACTCCCTCCGCCCCGCCGAGGCCTTGCACGAGGTAGTCGCCGGTGTCGGCATCGCGCATCAGACGGGCACGGACGAAGCCGCGTCGGCCCGGGATCGAGTCGACCGGCCCAAGCGAGCGGGCTTGGACGGCGCGGCGTTTCGGCTCCTGTTTGCCCAGGGAGCGGCGGATAGCCGGGCGGACGATCGTCTCGAAGATGACCAGCGCCGCCGCCGGGTTGGAGGGCAGGAGGAATGCGGGGATGCGTTCCTCGCCAAGCAACCCGAACCCCTGAACGGAGCCGGGGTGCATGGCGACGCGGCTGGTGTCGATCTCCCCCAGCTCCGCGAGCGCTTCCTGCACAGCCTGTGCCCCACTGCCGCCGACTGCACCAGCGATGATGATCATCTCGCTGCGCGCGACGTGGTTGGCAATCGTCTCCTTCAACCTGCGCGGCTCGGCGTTGATGATGCCCACGCGTTGGACGTCCGCCCCCGCGTCGCGCGCCGCAGCGGCAAGCGCGTAGGAGGTGACGTCGAAGACGTGGCCGAGGCCGGGGTCGCGGCCGATGTCGACGAGCTC
The DNA here is from genome assembly GCF_040946405.1 of Corynebacterium sp. LK2510. Taxonomy (NCBI): domain Bacteria; kingdom Bacillati; phylum Actinomycetota; class Actinomycetes; order Mycobacteriales; family Corynebacteriaceae; genus Corynebacterium; species Corynebacterium sp. LK2510. The sequence goes on from NZ_JAYWLR010000006.1 coordinate 60,533, forward strand.
GAGACCGTAGGACATCACGGCCACGCGCGGGCGCGGCGAGACGAGCACCTGGTCGCGGCCGGTCGCGGCGAGCAAACCGATGTGGGCAGGACCAAGCACTGCACCTGCGCGGACGGCGAGGTCGCCGGGCTGGATGTCGTCGCCGGCGCGGCGCACGAAGTCGCCGGAGTACACGGGGCGCTGCGCGGTAACCCGGCGGCGGCCGCGATCGGTCCATTCGAGTGGCAGGACGGCGTCGGCAAGCGTGGGAAGCGGTGCGCCGGTGGCAACGCGCACGGCTTGGCGCGGCTGGAGGCGCAGCGGCTTTTGGGATCCTGCCGCGACCTCACCGACCACGGGAAGTGAGGTGGCGGGCTCTGCGTCGGGGCGCGCTCCTAGCGCAACGCCGCCGCCGACGTCGACGGCGCGGACTGCGTAGCCGTCGACAGCCGCCTGCGCGAAGCCGGGCAGCGAGCGCGTCGCGGTGACTTCCTCGGCGCACATGAGACCGAGGGCGTCGCTGATGCGCACGCGGATGGGCTCCGGTGCGGGGGCGGCATCCACCACCATCGCAAGCTGGTCTTCAACGCTACGCATATCGCCTACCTCTTACACCTGGGGGTTTTCGGCCTCGAAATCACTCAGAATCTTCTTCAACGAGGCATACAACGCCGGCCCGTACTGCGGGTGGCGCAGCCCGAAATCAACATTCGCGGGAATGTAGCCACCCGGGTTGCCCAAATCATGGCGCTTGCCCTCGTGCACCACAACGTGCACCGGGTGGCCCTCGCTGATCATCAACTCAATCGCGTCCGTCAGCTGCAGCTCGCCGCCCTTGCCCGGCTGAATCCGGCGCAGCGCGTCGAAAACGCCGCGGTCGAGCAGGTAACGCCCGGTGGCCACCAGCGTCGACGGCGCCTCCGCCGCCGACGGCTTCTCCACCATTCCACGCACCCGCTTCACCGCGAAGCCGTCGAACTCTCCACCTTGGACGTCCTCGATATCGAACACGCCGTAGTTGACGACCTCATCGCGCGTGACGTTGAACCCGCACAGCACCGATCCGCCAAGGCGCTCGCGCACCTGGACCATCTTCTCCATCACCCCGGCTGGCAGAACCAGGTCGTCCGGAAGCATCACAGCCACGACATCTTCGTCGGGGCCGATCGCCGACTCCGCGCAACCCACCGCGTGCCCCAGGCCCAGCGGCTTGTCCTGCTCGACAGCCACGGCCTCAATCAGGCCCGCCGCACGGGCAACCTTTGCCACCTGCTGGTCTTTGCCGCGTGCCGCGAGCGTCGCGCACAGCTGATCAAACGGACCAAAGTGGCGCATGATCTCCTGCTTGTCCGGAGCGGTCACAATAACCAATTGCTCCGCGCCGAGGTGGGCGGCTTCCTCGGCAATCAGCTCGATACCCGGGGTATCGACAACCGGCAACAGTTCCTTCGGCACCGTCTTCGTCGCCGGGAGGAACCTCGTTCCCATACCGGCAGCAGGCACAACGACGGTCTTTACCGCACACGGGGTGGAATTCTGCATAATGCCCGAGCTTACCCGCGCACACGCGCCCGCCCCGCTTTGACATGAGTGTGTCAGGATATGCACATGGCCACTAAGCAGCAGGTACGCGCAGAGCGCATCGCTTATCGACGCCACCTTCGCACCACCGCACCCCACAAGCGCGCCCTCGACGACGCAATTGTCCGCAATATCCTCTCCTTCCTGGACAAATCCGGCTACCACGGCAACATCGCCGCCTACTCCCCCTTGCCGTCCGAGCCGGGTGGACCGCACCTTCTCGACGCCCTCGCAGCATCCTGCCGCACCCTTTTCCTCCCAATCTCACAGCCGGGCGGTGTCCTAGCCTGGGCTGTCCACTCTCCTGACTCCCTCCCTGGCGCACTCGGCGTCTCCGAGCCGACCGGCGCCCGATTCACCTCGGGCGTGCTAGATTCCTGCGACGTCGTGCTCGCGCCGGCGCTGGCCGTGGACAAGCGCGGCATGCGGCTGGGAAAGGGCGCGGGTTACTACGACCGCGCATTGTCCGGGGTGAGCACTCCTGTTTACGCTGTGGTCTACGACGACGAGGTGCTCGACGCGGTTCCGCATGACCCTCACGATGTCCCCGTCAGCGGCGTGATCACCCCATCGGGGAACCTCCGGCTCGGGTGAGCAGTCTAAGAGGTGCATGACAGTCAAGCGCCTTATCGCTGCGGCGCGGACGCCGGGCTACCGACGCAGCGTCCTAATTCGCAGATTCGTCGCGGTATGTCTCCTCGCAACCGCGGTTTTCAGCGCAGTAACCTCGCGGAACCGAGAGCCGGAAGTAGTAGTCTTCGTCCGTGATGTCGCAGCCGGCGCCGTCATCGCGCCGGAGGACGTCGCCCTGCGCCGCCTCCCCGCCAAGGCTGTGCCTGAGCGCGCCCTGACCTCCACGAGCGAGGCCGAGGACGCCATCCTCGCAGCGGGTGCGGCCGCCGGAGAGATCGTCACGACCACGCGGCTGGTGGGCCCCGATCTGACCCGCTCACTCGTTGCCTCGGGCGCGGTCGAGGATGTCACCCTCGTTCCCGTGGCACTCGCCGAACCCGACATCGTCCCCGTTTTGCACCATGGCGCCGCAGTTAGCGTGATTTCTGTTGAGGACACCGGTGCCCCACGTACCATCGCCACAGGCGCGCGTGTGGTCGTAGCAGGTCAACCGGACGAAACGGTCCTGCTTCTTTTGCCTCGGCACGCGGCCGCCGAAGTTGCGGCCGCGTCACTTTCCGCTCCCCTCACTGTCGTTTTGGAGGCGACAGGCTAAAGTCTCCCGAGGAAACTCACCACTAATCTAAGGAGAACCATGCTTCAGGGCTTCAAAAACTTCATTCTGCGCGGCAACGTCATCGACCTCGCCGTGGGTGTCGTCATCGGTTCGGCGTTCACTGCTATCGTGACCGCGTTCTCGGAGGCGATCATCAACCCGCTGCTCAACGTCTTCGGCGGTGCCGAGGTCGGCGGTCTGCGCCTCCCGATCCTGCCGGGCCGCGACGACACCGCCCTCGACTTCGGCATGCTCATCACCGCGCTGATCAACTTCCTGCTGATCGCCGCCGTGGTCTACTTCTTCATCGTTGCGCCTATGAACAAGCTCGATGAGATTCAGAAGCGCCGCCGCGGCATCGACGAGGATGAGCCCGCGCCGACCGACACCGAGCTGCTCACCGAGATTCGCGACCTGCTCGCCGGACAGGCTCCCGGCCAGGCCGGCACCGCCCTCCCGCCGAAGAACCTCTAGGCTCGCGCGCTACTCGCCCCCGTAATGCGGGGGCTTTTCGTTTTCTAGGTACTCCAGATCGTCCAACGGTGGGGCCTCGTCATCATCGAGGATGACTCGGCGCGCCCCATCGCCGACTCGACCTCTGGTCACCGGGGTGTCGGCAAAGCGGTCGTAGTCCACCTCCGCTTCGCGGCGCGCCCGCCGGCGCTTCCTCGGTTGCATCGTTCCCGTCACGCCACGCTGTACCTATTCAGCTCGGAGATGAGGTGGGAAACCAGCGGAGCGAACGTGGATACACCGTCGCGGATCGCCTGGCGCGAGGGCGCGAGGTTAACAACGACGGTCGATCCAGATACACCGCAAATACCACGCGAGGTACAGGCGTCGACCGCACCGCATGCCTGCCCCGAAGCGCGGATCGCCTGGGCGACGCCGGGAACCATTTTGTCAATAACAGCCCGCGTCGCCTCCGGGGTTTTGTCGCGCGGCCCCACACCGGTACCTCCGAGGGTCAGCACGAGATCGACGCCGCCGACAACTGCGGTCTCAATCGCTTTGCGGATATCCGACTTCTTCAGCTTCACCCGAACAACTCCGTCGACGGTGTAGCCGAACTCGGCGAGCAGCTCACAAACTAGCCTGTCGGTGTCGTCATCCTCCGCCTTGAAGCGGTGGTCGGAAGCTAACACCACCAGCGCTCGCGGGCGCACCGCCTGGACCTCACGCTCGGCGGCGAGGAGAACCGACTCATCCGGTTCGTTGAGATCGAGAGTATCGAGCGTATGGGGCATGGCGATCTCCTTAGTCAAATATGCGTTCTCCGCAAATAACTTACTCGGAACTGAGCGTGACCTCCACTGTTCTCGGAGCATCGTTTTCACCGCTGAGGACCTGCAGTGTGACGGTTTCGCCGAAGTCCCGGGTACGCGTCGCAGCAATCAGCGTGTCGGCGGAATCAATGCGACGGTCCCCCAGTTGGGTAATGAGGTCACCGGGCCGCAACCCGGCCTGCTCTGCGGGGCTGCCCGGCTCCACGGCGGCGACACGGGCCCCTGCCTCGGTCGAGCGGATATCCACCTGTACGCCCAGCATCGGCTGGGTCGCACGTCCGGTCTCGATAAGCTGTTGCGCAACGCGCTTGGCAAAGTTTGACGGGATTGCGAACCCAAGTCCGATCGATCCTGTTCCGGACGAGAGGCTGGCGATGACCGAGTTCATGCCGATGAGGTTGCCATCCATATCCACGAGCGGGCCACCAGAGTTACCCGGGTTGATGGCTGCATCGGTCTGGATTCCGTCCATCAGGGAGCTGTCCCCTCCGCCTTGCGCGGCGCGCACCGGTCGATTGAGGGCGGAGACGATGCCGCTGGTCACTGTCGCCGACAAGCCGAGCGGCGAGCCGACGGCTACGACGTCCTGGCCGACCTGGATCTCATCGGAGTTGCCGAAGTTGATCACGGGAAGGTTCGCGGCGTCATCGATCTTCAGTACGCCGACGTCGGTGTTGACGTCGGAGGCGACGAAGCGCGCGGGGTGACGGGTGTCGTCGTTTAGCGTGACGGCGATCTCTGCGCCGCCGTTGGCGGCCTCGGCGATGACGTGGTGGTTGGTGAGGATGTAGCCGTCGGAGGAAATGATCGAGCCGGATCCCTCGGATCGGCCCGACAGCGTCTGTACATCGATAGAGACGACCGCCGGCAGGACCGCCGCGGCCACGCTTTCCACCGAGCCCGACGGAGCCGGGTCGGCACCGCTCACGCTCGGTTGCTCCAGAGCGTTGTACGCCTGCTCCTGCGACGAGACGGCAGACCCGGCTGACCCTGCGAGGTACCCGGCCCCGCCGCCGGCGATGAGGGAGGTGACGATCGCGGCGGCCACGGCGGTGCCGGTGCCGCCGCGCTTTGGCTGCGCGGGCGCGGCAACCGGGGCAACAGGATACTCATTGTTCATAGCCACTATTGTGCTCGACCCAGCTGGTGCGTGACTTGCGGCGCGGGACCACTCATCGTAACGATTCCTGAACGTTTGCTGTATGCATGAAAAAAACCGGGCACCCCATGAAGGGAGTGCCCGGTCGGGAGCGAGTCCTTAGAACTGCTCGACGTCGATCAGACCAGCCTGAGCGGCCTTGATCAGGCGGCGCGGGATGCGCACCTCCTGGCCGTCAATCTTGACGGTCTGCAGCTCGGGGTTGTCAGCCTTCCACTGCGAACGGCGGGAGTGCGTGTTCGCGCGGGACTTACGGAACTTCGGGGTTGCCATGTCTGTCTATCCTCCTTCGACCTGTATGAATTCTTAGTTTGCGGACTTCTTCTTGCGGCGGGCCATGCCACCGAAGCGCTGGTTGAACTTCTCAACGCGGCCGGCGGTGTCCATGAGACGCTGCGCGCCGGTCCAGAACGGGTGCGACTCAGATGTCACGTCGACAACCACGAGCGGGTACTCGTTGCCGTCTTCCCAGGTGTCCGTACGGTCGGAGGTCATGGTGGAGCGGGTGAGGAACTTGTGTCCCGTGTTACCGTCCTGAATGATCACCGGGTGGTAATCCGGGTGGATCTCATTCTTCATGCTGATTCGTCTCCCTCAGGATTGAACTTCAGGTCGGTTCCCTACACGGGGATCGTGCCTGAGTTGGGTGCGAAAATGGTCTCTCGCCTGGCGTATGCCAGACAACCTGCAATATGGTACAGGTGACGTGGTCAGATACCTAATCTCGCACTTACTTAGGAGTGCAGCCGATGCATGACCGATTCGACGGGCCCACGAGCGAATCGTCGCAGCCACACCCTACTGAATGCGATCATCACCGCGCAGATCAGCAGATACACAACGAAGACTCCAACCGTCCCGTCGATTCTGCGAGCCAACCCGAACCCGAAGTCATAGAACAGCACGGACGCCAGGAGGTTTTGCAGGATGTAGCACGTCAGCGCCATTCTGCCCACCGCGCTTAAAGCGCGGCCTACCCCGCCGAGCCGGTTGCCCCGCCGCACGTAGTACTCGGCGATGAGGGCAAGAATGCCGAACGCCACGACAGCGGATGTGACGTAGCGCGTCGTCATCGCCACGGATGAGGTGGCAAAAAGCCGCAATCCCCAATCCAACGGCAGACCAACAACGAGCCCCACTACAAGAACTTTGCGACGCAACCGCGCCCGCTCAGCGTGAAACAGCCCCGCGCGATACAACCTCGCCCCGACGAGGAACATAGCCAGGCCCATCGTGATCAGCACGGGCATCTCCATGCGGCCATCAACGAAGTCAGTCAGGCGCGTGCGCACCATCGCGGCGTAACTATCCGTGGACTCATAGAACTGCAAGGAGTCAGCCATCTCCGCGAGCTCCTCCTCGGTGGCGAGGTGGAAGGCGAGCGCCAGGAAGGTGTCGAGAAGCGCGATAACCGCGACGTGGACGACGAGGGCGACCCACATAAGCACCTTTTGCACCCGTTCGCTGCGCGCCACGACCGGAGCAATGGCGAGGGCGGTGAGCCCGTACGCCATAAGGACATCGAACTCGAAGACGAAAATGTAATTGAGCAACCCCTCAATCGCCAGCAGCGCGGCACGCCAGTAGTATCCGCCCGGCCACCGCTTGCCATGCCGCAGCGCCGACTGCCGCTGGATCTCCATGCCGATACCAAACATGATGGTAAGCAAGCCGAGGAACTTCCCATCCGTAACGAGGTGGAGCACTGTATCCACCACCGCACCCGGTGTCCCCGCCGCAACCTCACCAGCCAAAGTGAAGCCGCCCGAACTGAACAGAGCGTCTAACGACGCAGACGAGACGCCCGCGAAGATCCAGATGTTGGTGGCCAGCGTTCCCAGAATGGCAATGCCGCGGGCGACGTCGAGAGCAACGATTCGACTGCGCTCAGCGCTCGTTGTGTGCATGACCGAAAAGTACCAAACTCGGATTAGGAATTAGGGTGGCGAACCTGTAGTGTTTACTTTCGCTGTTGTCGAAGTACACGTACACGCCTGCGTCAACCGATTGCTTTCGGCACCCCCGGCTCCTCACATACCGGGTGCGGTGTCATCCCTCACCGGCAATCCACGCGTGGGCGGCAGATAGAGAAAGAAGCTAACCCATGTCGGCACATTGCCAGGTCACGGGACGGAAGCCGAGCTTCGGCAAGACCGTCTCGCACTCGCACCGCCGCCACTCGCGCCGTTGGAACCCCAACGTGCAGAAGCGCCGGTTTTTCCTGCCCTCTGAGGGCCGCACCATTACCCTGACGGTCTCGACCAAGGGTCTGAAGATCATCGACCGCGACGGCATCGAGTCTGTCGTCGCCGCTATCCGCGCTCGAGGTGAGAAGATCTAATGGCACGCAACGATATCCGCCCGATCATCAAGCTCAAGAGCACTGAGGGCACCGGTTACACCTACGTGACCCGCAAGAACAAGCGCAACAATCCGGATCGCATCACCTTGATGAAGTACGACCCGATCGTTCGCAAGCACGTCGAATTCCGCGAGGAGCGATAATTTATGGCTAAGAAGTCAAAGATCGCCAAGAACGAGAAGCGCAAGGAGATCGTCGCTCGCTACGCGGAGCGTCGCGCTGAGCTCAAGGCGATCATCCGCAACCCCGAGACCTCCGACGAGGACCGTCTCGATGCACAGTTCGAGCTGAACCGCCAGCCGCGCGACGCCTCCCCGGCCCGCGTGCGCAACCGCGATTCCCACGACGGTCGCCCCCGCGGCTACCTCCGCAAGTTCGGCCTGTCCCGTGTCCGCATGCGCGAGATGGCTCACCGCGGTGAGCTGCCGGGCATCCGCAAGTCTTCGTGGTAAGGAGGAGCCTGAAACTATGAAGCGCAATAACAACCACCGCAAGGCGCGCATGGAGCAGTCCCGCCGCCCGAAGAAGAACCCGCTCAAGGCCAAGGGCATCGAGCAGGTTGACTACAAGGACATCGAGACCCTGCGTCTCTTCATCTCCGATCGTCACAAGATCCGTTCCCGCCGCGTGACCGGCCTGACCCCGCAGCAGCAGCGTCAGGTCGCGACCGCCGTGAAGAACGCTCGCGAGATGGCTCTTCTGCCGTTCACCAGCCGCTAGAAACCGGTTGACGATAACAGCGTAGAGTCTTCCGACACACCCGCCCCGAGCTATCGAGGGCGGGTGTAACTTTTGGTTAGTAGATCCACATCTATGGGAGAGTAGAGACATGGCGAAAACTGCCGGACGTCCTCGCAAACTCAGGCCGCGCCGTGAAGGCAAGACAGCACGCGACGAGATCCTCGACGCGTCGTCTGAGCTTTTCACCACGCAGGGTTTCGCGATGACATCTACCCACCAAATCGCCGAGGCGGTGGGAATCCGGCAGGCATCTCTCTACTACCACTTCCCCTCCAAGGCAGACATCTTCCTTACCTTGCTGATGGGAACTGTCCAGCCGTCTCTCGACCTCGCCTCCGAGCTCGCGAGCTCCGACGCGTCGCCCGAGCTGAAGCTGTGGGCGCTCGTCGCCGCCGAGACGCGCATCTTGATGTCCTCCAACTGGAACATCGGCCGCCTCTACCAGCTCCCGGTCGCCACGTCCGAGGACTTCGCGGACTACCACGCGGCTCGCGCCGCACTGGAGGACATCTTCCGCGACCTCGCCGCGCAAATCGTCGGCGACGACGACCCGCGCATCGAGCTACCGTTCCACATGACGTTGGCGTGCATCGAGATGCGCGACAATACGGGTGTTGCGCCTTACCCGCTTGTCGACGACGCCCTCCCCGCCCCCGCGGTCATGATCGCGGACGCGGTCCTCGACGTCCTCCACGCCAGGCTTCCGTCGTGTCGCGGAGTGCGCACACTCGAACTCGTGTCGAAGGCGCTCGATACCCCCTCGTAGGGGTCTAACAGGTCGTGGTCGGCAGGTCGTCGAGAAGCGGACGCAAGCCCTCGGCGACCGCCGTCGCCATCGTTTGCGCGGTGGCGTAATCCCCCGAAGCAGGGATGACCGTCAGGCCGAGCGCGATGATCTCGCCGCGGCTGTTGGTCACCCGCGCGAGCTGTCGCACGTGGTAGCCGCCGCTCGGTGAGGGGCCCCATCCGCCTTTAAGACGCGCTCCCGGCAGCTGACCGAGCCCATAGGCTTGGTCGGGGTTGATCGCCCCCATTAGCTCGACAACCGGCAGGGCGCCGGCGATGCAGCCGATCCCTGACGCAAGCTGTGCCTCCTGGCTCGCGGTGAGCAGGGTCTGCCCGAAGACAGAGAATTCCTGCCGCGTCTTCTCAGTGTTGACCGCTGCAGCGACGCCCGCGTCTGCGAGGACCTGGTTCACGTCCCCCGGCGAGACCGCGTTCCAAAGGCTTTCGGCAGCCATATTGTCGGACGACTGGATCGCCGCTGGGGTGAAGATCTCCGCTTCCACCGGCGCAGTGCGCGCCGCAGCGATGGCGATGGGCACCTTGATTGTCGACCATACCGGGTATGCGCCATCGTCGCCTCCTACGAGGGACACGTCATCCCCAGCCACTGCCACGCCGACCGATCCCCCGTACGTGTTCGCCACGGAATCGGCGAGCGCCTGCAGCGGGTTGACCTCGGGTTCCGGGCTGTCGGTGACGGGGCCGGTGGCAGGCGCGGGATCGACCATCGTCGTGGTTGTAGACGTCACTACGGGCCGCGTGAAGGGATCGTCCGGGTTCTCTGCGGGGGCGCAGGCGGAGAGCACCGCGACCGCGCAGACGGAGCTGACGATGCGGCGGCGCATTACCAGATGCTGACGACGGCGTTGTTGCCGCCGCGGCAGTACACCGTCCCGGTGCCACTGCAGCTCATGCTGTAGGTGCTACCGGTCACCGGGCTGTAGACGTTGATGTTTACGTTCGGCCCGCCCGTGTTGGCGCAAGCGTCACGGAACGCAGAGTAAACGTTCGCAGCAAAGGGGCCAGAGGTCTTGCTCGTCGCCGGGGCGTAGTTGGAGTACGGGCAGCCCTGATTCGCTACAGGTACCGGCTGGGCGGCCTCGGGCTGGTTCGACCGCGTCATGGTCTGGGTCTCCACCACCGTCACCGGGGTGTCGTCGCCATTGCCAGAGGTGAAGCTTAGGCCATTCGAGCCGGTTAAGAACGCGAGCGTGCCCACGAGCAAGAGAAGCAGGGTCACCAACCCGGCAACCAGCGCGATGATCAGTCCCCTATTACCGTTCGACGGTTGAGGGGCGTAGTAGGGAGCAGACTGGTACTGCTGCTCCCCAAATTGGTAGGGGTTGCCCTGCATTAAGGTGTGCCTTTCAGAGAAATACGTATCGACTGATTTATAACACTTTACCTGACCAAAGGCTGTGTTTTTGCTCCCTAGTGGCTGAAGTGGCGGGTACCGGTGAAGTACATCGTCACCCCCGCCTCCTTGGCCGCCGCGACAACTTCCTCGTCGCGGATGGAACCGCCCGGCTGGACGACGGCGGTCACACCTGCGTCAGCCAGCACCTGGAAACCGTCCGCGAAGGGGAAGAACGCGTCCGACGCAGCAACGGCACCGTTGGTGCGGTTGCGCCCCTCGTCGAGAGTGTTAGCGCGCTCGACCGCAAGCTTCGCGGAGTCCACGCGGTTGACCTGGCCCATACCGATGCCGACCGAGGCGTTGTCTGCCGCGATGAGGATGGCGTTCGACTTCACGCAGCGCACGGCGCGCCACGCGAACTCGAGCTCGGCGAGCTGCTCAGGCGAGGCGGCCTCGCCCGCTGCCAGGGTCCAGTTCTCCGGGTCATCGCCCTCGGCCTGGTAAGTGTCGCGCTCCTGGATCAGGAAACCTCCGGAGATCTGGCGGATCTCCTCGTCAATCGTCTCGGGCTCGACTTCGAGGATGCGCAGGTTCTTCTTCTCCTTGAGCACCTCGAGGGCCTCCGGAGCGTAGGACGGGGCGAGGATGACCTCGGTGAAGATCGGCTTGACCTGCTCCGCCAGCTCAACGGTGACCTCGCGGTTGCAGGCGATCACGCCGCCGTAGGCGGAGACGGGGTCGCAGGCATGGGCCTTCTTGTGCGCGTCGGCGATGGACGTGTCGGAGACAGCCACGCCACACGGGTTGGCGTGCTTGATGATGGCCACGCAGGCGCGATCGTGGTCCCAGGCGGCGCGCCACGCGGCGTCGGCGTCCTGGTAGTTGTTGTAGCTCATCTCTTTGCCGCCGTGCTGGATGGCGTCGGCAAGCCCCCAGCCCTCGTTGACAAGGCGTGCCGCCTGGTGCGGGTTCTCGCCGTAGCGCAGAGCACCGGTGTCCTCGGACTCGAGTTGCTCATCCATCCAGTCGGAGACAGCCGCGTCGTAGTCCGCGGTGTGGGAGAAGGCGGCAGCGGCCAGGCGGCGACGCTCCTCGAGGTCGAACCCGCCCTCGCCGATTGCGCGGGCCAGGTCCTCGTACTGCTCCGGCGAGGTCACGACAGCGACCGAGGGGTGGTTCTTCGCAGCGGCGCGGACCATCGAGGGACCCCCGATGTCGATCTGCTCGACGCAGTCGTCGAAGCCAGCGCCAGAGGCGACCGTCTCCTCGAACGGGTACAGATTGACCACGACCAGCTGGAACGGCTCGATCTCGAGGTCGCGCAGCTGTTGCGCGTGGTCGTCCTTGCGCAGGTCGGCAAGAATGCCGGCGTGGACGCGCGGGTGGAGGGTCTTCACGCGGCCCTCGAGGACCTCCGGGAACCCGGTGAGCTCGGCGACCTCGGTCACCGACACGCCCGCCTCAGCGATTCGCTTCGCGGTCGATCCCGTGGAGACGATCTCAACTCCGGCCTCGGCCAGGGTGCGGGCCAGGTCTTCGAGACCGGTCTTGTCGTAGACGCTGATGAGCGCGCGCTTGATCGCAATGCGGTTGTTCGTCATGGGAAGGTCACCTTTCCGTTGTTGTCGTGCGTCGTGCGGCGCAGCACATCGACGATGAGCGCCCGCTCTTCTTGCTTGATTCGTTCGTGCAGTTCCGCCTCGGATTCCCCGTCCCGGACGGCAACGGCCCGCTGGGCAATGATGCGACCCGTGTCCACACCCTCGTCAATGTAGTGGACGGTGGTGCCGGTGACCTTCACTCCGTACGCCAGTGCATCACGCACGGCGTGGGCGCCCGGGAAGGACGGCAGCAGCGCGGGATGGGTGTTGATGAGCATGCCCTCGAACTTCTCCAGGAACGCGTGACCCAGAATGCGCATGAAACCGGCGGAGACGACGACATCGGGAGCGGCGGCGGCGACGGTGTCGCGCATCCGCTCGTTCCACTCGGCGCGGTCGCCCTCGAGAGGCACCGTCTGGGTGGTGACACCGGCGGCGGCGGCGCGGTCAAGTGCGGGGCAGTCCTGATCCGCGACGACGAGGTCGACGCGGTAGTCACTGCCCTGGTTATCCAGGATGGCTTGTAGGAGAGTTCCCGAACCAGAAACGAGGACGGCAACAGAAACGGCGGGGCTGTTAGTCACGGTGAATTAGTTTAACCACCAACACCGCGATTCCTGACACCACGAAGGCCCACGCGACGGTGAGCCCACCAATGACGAGGGGGTTCACGCCCAGGTAGCCGTAAGCACCCGCTGTCCCGCCGGCGTAGAGGGCGGCGACAAGCGCGAGAACACCCATCGCGGTTGAGGTGGCGGCGGCGTGGAGCAGGGTCGGCGTGCGGCGCAGGGAGAAAATCACCACAGTCGCCGGCACGAGCGCGAGCACCGGAGCCCACGGCGCGACCGCGCCCGGAATCGCGGCAAACAACGGCAGCGGCGGCAGGGCCACGGTGTCGACGGCGAAGAGGGACGCGGCACCATCTGCGATGTGGAAGCTGCCGCCGAGCAGGACGCCGAGCGTCTCGACGGCAGCGTTCGGCAGGTACGCAACGCTAAGGAGTGTCAGGATGACGCCGCCGCCTGAGCTGAGGACCGGGAAGGCGTCGATAAGCTCGCGAATGCGCGGGTACCCCGCGGCGAGCAACCCGAGGTACACCACGAGCCCAGCCGCGAGAAGCAGTCCGAGGGTGCGGATCGCAGTGAAAGCACTGTCGACGACCACCTCCGGCACGCCATAGCGGCGCGCTAACGCTCTCCACAAGGTGGGGCTGATCCCCGCCGCGAATCCCAGCAGGTTGGTCAACAGCGGGAAGATGAGCGCGAGCGCCGGCGGCGGCACCTCAATCGGGTAGACAGTTGAGGCGTCGCCGACCATAAAGAGCGCGACCGCCGACAGCGTCAAGCTCACCGCGGCGGTGAGGACCAACAACGCCAATAGGTCGGCGACGCTGACGCGCTTCGCGGTTGCGGCGCGGATGCGCGAGGCCAGTAGGGCGGCCACCGCAACCACCGGAACGATGGGGAGCACGGCGATGGTCACGCCGTCGAAACGCACGGGTGCGCCGTGCGAGGCGAGCCATGCGGCCCCAATGGTGCCCGGAAGGTAGCCCAGGCGCGAGCCGGTCAGAAGGATAGAGGCCAGGCAAATGACCACGAGACCCAAGACGACCACGAGGAACGGGACCGCAACAAACGGTAGGTAATGGCGCAGGCGCTGTTCCCAGGTCTCGGGGACCTCGGGAGTCTTCTTCCTCTCCGCGTTGGTAGAGGCCATGGTGCTGCGCCCGCGCGTGGGGCGGGTCCGCTTCTGCGGCGGACGGGGGCTGGACTTGTTGCTCATCGCTTTCCCACTTTGCCATCGAGCCAACCTCATGAGCCCCAGGGACACCCGATGTAACGCTTTCGCCGGGGCAAGCGAAGGACTTGCCTTAGCTTTTCGACGTTTGGCTTGCCACCATGAAACCGATTCGTTACAGTGACCCTTCGTAGATAACAGTACGGTTACAAATCCACCGACTCGGATCTGAAGAGGCTTCAATGACCATTTCGACTTCCACGGCACGCAAGGGCGGCAAGCACCGCAAGCACTCCCCCAACAAGGGACGCGTCGCCCTCGTCGCCGTCGCCACCGGCGCCGTCTCCACCGCCGGTGTTTCCGGCGCGGCCGCCGCTGGTCTGCACAACAGCTCCGAGTCGATTGACATCCAGCTCGCCGCCGACAGCAACGTCGTGGAGGCTTCCTCTGGGGCCGACTCCGCCCCGCAGATCCTGGCGATTGCCGAGTACAAGCCGGTGGAGAACCTGGCTGAGCAGCTCGACAAGGCTGTCCAGCACTCCGACATCGTGGCCAAGCTTGACGAGGCTGCACGCGCTCCGCTCAACTTCCGTCCGGCCGAGGGCGCTTTCACCTCCGGTTTCGGCCCGCGCTGGGGCTCGATGCACAACGGTGTCGACATCGCCAACGCCATCGGCACCCCGATCTTGGCCGTCGCCAACGGCACCGTCCTGGACGCCGGCCCGGCACAAGGCTACGGCAACTGGGTCCGTATCCTCCACGAGGACGGCGCAGTATCCGTGTACGGCCACATGTCCACGATCGGCGTCACAGTCGGCCAGCAGGTCACCGCCGGCCAGCAGATTGCCGGCATGGGTAGCGAGGGCTTCTCCACCGGTTCGCACCTTCACTTCGAGATCCACCCGGATGGCGTGACCCCGGTCGACCCCGCCATCTGGCTCGCCGCCCGAGGCATCATCCTCTAATTTTTCACGAAGCACCCTCTTCTTCTCCCCGCCGCGAGAGCGACGGGGAACTTTTTTAACCTCTTTAATCACTTCTTTCACTTGCGAAACATCTTTCACTTCCCTAGATTCTTAGCGAGTAGAAAGCCCCTCAAACCGAAAAGGCTCACACCACGCATGAAGACCCACGTGATCACCATCGCTGCGGCAACCGCCATCACCCTCGCCTCCACGGCAACACCAGCCTCCGCCCTCACAGTCACTGTGGGCGGGCAGCCCGTCGCCAGCGACCACGACATCGTCTCCGCACTGGTAAAGGCCGTCACCACCATCAACGTCAACGGTGCAACGCTCACCGCCGGTGACTACTCGGTCGTCTTCGACCCGCGCGTCCTCGACCAGGAGCACGGCGTGGCTTCCCCCGAACCGATCGCCCCGGTCCTCATCCAGCGCGGCCAGACTGCCGACGGGCGCACCGTGGTCACCCCGGCCTCCGGCCGCATCAGCTCCGGCTTCGGCCCCCGCTGGGGCCGCATGCACCAAGGCATCGACATCGCCAACGACTTCGGCACCCCGATCTACGCCGTGATGGACGGCACCGTCGTCAACGCCGGCCCCGCGCAGGGCTACGGCAACTGGGTAGTCATCCGCCACGACAACGGTGAGGAGTCCGTCTACGGCCACATGGCGACCTACAGCGTTTCCGTCGGCCAGCGCGTCGCCGCGGGCGACCAGATCGCAACGATCGGCAGCGAGGGCCAATCCACCGGCCCGCACCTGCACTTCGAGATCAAGCCGGACGGTTCCACCCCCGTCGACCCGCAGGAGTGGCTGCGTCAGCAGGGCATCATCATCTAGTCTTCTACAGCTTCTCCATGGGAACCCCGCCGATGAGCATCAGGCGGACGGTCCCGGAGGAACCGAAGTCGATCGTCACGGTCTCGCGCACCCCACTGCCCTCTACGGTCAGAACGGTGCCGAGGCCGTATTTTGCGTGATTGACCCGGTCGCCCACGAGCAGCTGCAGATTCTTGTTCACCGTTCGCGCCGCAGGCCGCGCCCGGCGCGGCGGGGCCCACGCCGATGTCGTCTCGCTGCGGGCAGGTTCGACCCGGCGCCAGTCAACGAGGTCGTCCGGGACCTCCGTGAGGAAGCGGCTGGCAGGGTTCGTCACGGGGTTGCCCCACGACGCACGCACGACTGAGCGCGTGAGGTAGAGTCTGCGCTTTGCGCGGGTGATGCCGACATATGCCAAGCGGCGCTCTTCTGCGAGCTCGTCCGGATCGCCGAGTGCGCGCAGGTGCGGGAACTGCCCGTCCTCCCAACCGGTGACGAAGACGTAGGGGAACTCGAGCCCCTTCGCTGTGTGCAGGGTCATCAGTGTGACCACGCCCTGCTCATTGTCCGGGATCTGGTCGGCGTCGGCGACAAGCGAGACCTTCTCCAGAAACGCCTCGAGGCTGCCGGGCATCGGCTCGCCGTCGCCAAGAATGGCGTCGAGCTCGTCCTGGCTCATGTACGCCATCTGCAGCTGCGCCTCCGAGCTGAACTCGCGGGCGACGGAGACGAGCTCGTTGAGGTTGTCCAGGCGGGCACCGTCCTGCGGGTCGTTGGAGGCCTCCAGCTCGGCGCGGTAGCCGGTCAGCTCCAGGATCCGGGTGATCAGCTGGCCGAGGTCGCCTTCTTCCGCGCGCAGCGTCTGCATCATTTCCACGAACCCGGCGATCGCGTTGCGCGCGCGCGTGGCCAGCATGTCGACCTCTCCCCTGGCGGCGGCCTCGAGTGCCTTGCCAAAGCTGATGCCGTGGTTCTCAGCATGAAGCGCGACCATGGCCTGCGCCTTGTCGCCGATCGCGCGCTTCGGCACGTTGATGATCCGGCGCAGGGCAACCGTGTCGTCGGGGTTGACCACGGCCTTCATGTAGGCGACGATGTCGCGCACTTCGCGGCGCTCGTAGAAGCGCGTCCCTCCCACAACCTTGTACGGGATACCCGAGCGGATGAAAACGTCTTCCAGCGCGCGGGAGGCGTTGTTCGTCCGGTACATCACGGCGATGTCGGAGTAGGCCACTCCGGCGTCGGAAAGCGTATCGATCTCGCTGGCGATGAACCGGGCCTCGTCGTGCTCGTTGTCGGCGACGTAGCCGACGATCTTATCGCCGGCCCCGTGGTCGGTCCACAGCTTTTTCGGGCGGCGCCCCTCGTTCTGCGCGATGACGGCGTTGGCGGCGCTGAGGATCGTCTGCGTCGAGCGGTAGTTCTGCTCGAGCATGATGGTCGTGGCGTCCGGGTAGTCACGCTCGAACTCCTCGATGTTGCGGATCGTGGCGCCGCGGAAGGCGTAGATGGATTGGTCGGAATCGCCCACGACGGCGAGCTCGGGGGCATCCGGGCCGTCACCGACGAGGGTGCGCACGAGCACGTACTGGGCGTGGTTGGTGTCCTGGTATTCGTCGACAAGCACGTGGCGGAAGCGGCGGCGATAGTACTCCGTGACCTGCGGGTGCTCGGAAAAGATCCGCACGACCTCTCCGATCAGGTCATCGAAGTCGAGGGAGTTCGACTGGCGCAGGCGCCGCTGGTACTCGCCGTACACCTGCGCGACGGTGGTTTCGAAGGGGTTGTGGGTCCGGGTTGCGTCTTCCAGCGCGCGCTCCGGACCGATGAGCTCGTTTTTGAGGTTCGAGATCGCGTTCGACAGCGTGCGGGCGGAAAACTTCTTCAGGTCGAGGTTGAGGTCCTTCGCGATCATGCCGAGCAGCCGGCGGGAATCGTCGGCGTCGTAGATGGTGAAGTTCGTGTTCAGCCCCGGCACGAGCTGCGCCTGCTGGCGCAGGATGCGCACACACACCGAGTGGAACGTGGCCACCCACATCCGCTCCGACTCAGGCCCCACGAGCTGGGAGACGCGCTCGCGCATCTCGGCGGCGGCCTTGTTGGTGAAGGTGATAGCGAGGATCTGCCACGGCGCGACTCCGCGCTGCTGCATGAGGTACGCCACGCGGCGCGTGAGCACGGCCGTTTTGCCGGATCCGGCGCCGGCCACGATGAGGAGCGGCCCGCCGGAGTGCGTCACGGCGGCTTCTTGCTGCGGGTTGAGCCCTAGTACGAGATCGTCAGTCATGATGATTTACATGGTGGCATAATCACCGGACATGAACGAGTTTGCTGTTCGAATGCCGACAGGCACCGACGACCCGCTTTCTGATAGCGAGATTCAGCAGTACCGCAAGGAGATCGACCGCCTCGACCGCGTCATCCTCGACGCCGTCAAGCGCCGTTCCGAGGTCTCCCAGGCCATCGGCCGCACGCGCATGGGTTCGGGCGGCACGAAGTTGGTGCACACCCGCGAGGTGGCCATCATCAACCAGTTCCGCGACGAGTTGGGTGAGGAAGGACCAGCTCTGGCCACCATTCTCTTGCGCCTTGGACGCGGGAAGCTCGGCTAAGCACTAGCGTGGAGGTCATGAATTCTGTGACCTCCTCCTCCGCCTGGGCGCGTCTCGACGCCCTCCGCACCGAGAAGACTTCTTCCACCCTGCGCGAGCTTTTCGACGCCTCCCCCACCCGCGCCGCCGACTGGACCTTCGACGCCGCCGGCCTCCACGTGGACCTGTCCAAGAACTTGGTGGACGACGAGGTCCTCGACGCCCTCGTTGCCCTCGCGGAAGAAGCGAAGCTCTCCGAGCGTATCGAGGCGATGTTTAACGGCGAGCGCATCAACTCCACGGAGAACCGCTCCGTCCTCCACACCGCCCTGCGTTTGCCCGCTGAAGAATCGCTGCGCGTTGACGGACAGGACGTCACCGCCGACGTGCACGCGGTCCTCGGCCAGATGCGCGACTTCGCAACCGCCCTGCGCACCGGCGAGTGGCTCGGTCACACCGGCCGGCGCATCACAAAGGTGGTCAACATCGGCATCGGCGGGTCCGACCTCGGCCCCGCAATGGCTACCCGGGCGTTGCGCGCCTACGCCACCGCCGGCATCACCGCGGAGTTCGTCTCCAACGTCGACCCAGCCGACATGGTCAGCGTCCTCGCCACCGCGAACCCCGAGGAGACGCTGTTCATCGTCGCTTCCAAGACGTTCACCACCCAGGAGACGTTGGCGAACGCGCACGCCGCGAAGCGCTGGCTCGTGGAGAAGTTCGACGGGGATGAAGCGGCTGTGGCCAAGCACTTCGTCGCCGTGTCGACGAACGCGGAGAAGGTCGCCGAGTTCGGTATCGACACCGCCAACATGTTCCCGTTCTGGGACTGGGTCGGCGGGCGCTACTCCGTCGACTCCGCAATCGGCCTGTCGCTCATGGCCGTCATCGGCCCTGCAGACTTCATGCGCTTCCTCGAGGGTTTCCACGCCATGGACGAGCACTTCCGCGGCACCGAGCTGCGCCGTAACATCCCCGCGCTGATGGGCCTGCTCAACGTCTGGTACCGCAACTTCCACGGCGCGCAGTCCCACGCCGTGCTGCCGTACTCCGAGGACCTGGCGCGCTTCCCCGCCTACCTGCAGCAGCTCACCATGGAATCGAACGGCAAGTCCGTCACCGCCAACGGGTCCTTGGTCAACTACGACACCGGAGAGGTCTTCTGGGGCGAGCCGGGCACGAACGGCCAGCACGCCTTCTTCCAGTTGCTCCACCAGGGCACGACGATGGTCCCGGCGGATTTCATCGGCTTCGCCACACCGGCTCAGGACCTGCCTGCCGCCGACGGCACCGGCTCGATGCACAACCTTTTGATGTCCAACTTCTTCGCGCAGACCAAGGTCCTTGCCTTTGGTAAGGATCTCGAGGAGCTGGAGCGGGAGGGCGTCGATAAGCAACTGGCCCCACACAAGGTCATGCCCGGCAACCGCCCGACGACAACCATCCTGGCCGAGCGCCTCACCCCGGCTGTGCTGGGAGCACTCATCGCGCTGTACGAGCACATCGTGTTCACGCAATCCGTTATCTGGGGCATCAACGCCTTCGACCAGTGGGGCGTGGAATTGGGCAAGCAGCAAGCGAGCGATCTCGCCGACGCGGTGTCCGGCGCGGCAGAACCATCCACCGGCGATTCCTCCACGGACGCCCTCATCTCTTGGTACAGGAGCGCACAGTAAATGGGCGATGCAATCAGCACAGACACCTACACCCCGAAACAGCGCTCCGCCTACCGCAAGCGGTTGGAAGACGAGCTCGAGGTGTTCGACCGCCACCTACAGTGCGCGGACTTCGTTAGCCAGGGCACGATCGGGCTTGAGCTTGAGCTCAATCTTGTCGACGACACCATGGCCCCCGCGCCGAAAAACAAGGAGGTCCTCGACCGGCTTAGCGACGATTTCCAATCCGAGATCGGCTCCTACAACGTCGAGCTCAACCTCCCGCCGCAGAGCATCGACGGCGCAGGACTGACGGCGCTGGAAAACGAGCTGGAGAAGCGCCTTAGCCTCGTCCGCGAGGCTGCTCAGGCTGAAGGCGCGCAGCTGGCGATGATCGGCACCCTGCCCACCATGACCAACGAGTTCCTGGAGGATCCGGGGTGGATCACCAACGAGCACCGCTACCGCGGGCTGAGCAACTCTGTCATGGAGTCGCGCGGTGAGCTGCTCCAGATGGCGCTGAGCCGAGTGGAGAGCTACTACCACGAGTTCGAGGACATCTCGACAGAGTCCACCTGCACTTCCATGCAGCTCCACCTCCAGGTCGCGCCGAACCGCTTCGCCGAGGCGTGGAACGCCTCCCAGGCCATCGCGGGTGTCCAAGCGGCGCTCAGCGCAAACTCTCCGCTGTTCATGGGCCACCGACTCTGGCACGAATCGCGTATCCCGGTCTTCCAGCAGGCCATCGACACACGCACAAAGGAGCTCATCCACCAAGGCGTGCGGCCCCGTGTGTGGTTCGGCGAGCGCTGGATCACCTCGGTGTTCGACCTGTTCGAGGAGAACGTCCGCTACTTTTCGCCGCTTCTGCCCGAGGGCCGCGTCTCCGCCGGCAAGCCGATCATGCTCGGCGACAGCCCGGGGTTGCACTACCTCAACCTGCACAACGGCACGGTATGGCGCTGGAACCGTCCGATTTACGATCCGAACGGCGAGCTGTCGCACATCCGTGTGGAGAATCGCCTCCTCCCGGCCGGCCCGACCGTCAAGGACATCATGGCCGACGCCGCGTTCTACTACGGCATGGTCAAGTACCTCGGCGAGCAGACCCGCCCCGTGTGGTCGCGGTTGAGCTTCGAGCGGGCCGCCGAGAACTTCGAGGCCGGTGCCCGTGACGGCCTCACTGCGCGGATGAAGTGGCCCACGCTCGGCGTGATCGAGGTCTCCGAGCTCGTGACCGAGCACCTCCTCCCCCAGGCGCGCGAGGGTTTGCGCAGTCTCAAAGTCAACGAGGAGCTCATCGACGAATACATGGGCATCATCGAGGGCCGCGCTTGCCGACGCCAAAACGGCGCGTCCTGGCAACTCGCCGCGCTCATGGAAGCCGGACCGGGCACCCGCCCCGGCACCCCGGAGCGCGCCGAGGCTCTCGCCCGGGTCTTGCGCCAGTATCTGGCGAACCAGGCCACCGGCGCTCCCGTGCACACTTGGTCGACCAAGGTCGAGTAAGGCAGAATGTGGGGCTGATTACCCCACATGAAGGAGTTGTGAATGCAATCGATCATCGACTGGGTCGTGCACCTCATGGAGTTGCTCGGCGCCCCCGGCGTCGGCATCGCCATTTTGCTGGAAAACCTCTTCCCGCCGATTCCGTCAGAGGTCGTCCTCCCCTTGGCCGGTTTCACGGTCTCGCAGGGCTCGCTCAACTTCCTGTCCGTGTTCATTTGGTCGGTGCTCGGCTCCGTCGTGGGCGCGTACATGCTTTACGGTGCCGGCGTCTGGCTGGGCGCTGACCGCCTGCGCCGCATTGCCGACTGGATGTGGCTGGTCAAGGCGTCCGACGTGGACAACACCCTCGCTTTCTTCCACGAGTACGGCAAGGTTTCTGTCTTCTTCGGCCGCCTCATTCCGGGAGTGCGCTCGCTGATTTCGATCCCGGCCGGCCTCGACCGAATGAACCTGATCACCTTCGGTTTGTGGACGACCTTCGGCTCCGCACTTTGGAACGCCCTGTTGATCACCCTCGGGTTTTACCTCGGTGAGAACTGGCACGTCGTGGAGGACTACGTCAACACCTACTCCAACGTCGTCTACGCCATCATCGCCCTTATCCTGCTGGGAGCGCTGTTCTACTTCATCCGGCGCGCTTATGTGGAGCGGGCTGGCACCGCGGACACCACCAAATAACGCGCTCCAAGTCGCCGCTACCTCCAAGAAATCCCTTCTTGATCAGGGTGGCGCACCTCCGGCACGGCTTGTTGTTCCGGCCAAACACGTAACTTGTCTCCCCTGCTCGTCTGACCCCGGTGGTCACACGGACTGGGGAGTCTTTATTTGCCCACATCAGGCGGCGGGCGATCCGCACGTGCGCATCGACGTCGACGTCTCCGACGAGTTCCGCGGGGTGGGTCCCGGCGAGGAAGTTGATCTCCGCGCGGTACTCGTTGCCGATCCCGGCGGCATTCTTCTGGTCGAGCAACGCGCGGCCAATCTCGAGGCGCGGGGAAGCCTCGATGCGCCTGACCACCTCATCGTGGTCGAAGTCTTCTGCCAGCATGTCCGGTCCGAGGTAACTCATGCGCTCTGCGTATTCGCGGGCCGGAAACACTTCGACGAGTCCGAGTTCGTGGCCGACGATTTCGATGTCGCCGGCGGGGTCTTTGAGCTGCAGCACGATGCGTGCGGTGTGCCCCGGCTTCTTCCATCGCGCTCCCGCGCGGTGTTTCGCCCACGTGCCCTCCATCTTCAGGTGGGTGTGCACAACCTCGGGGCCGAACTGCATGAAGAGGTGCTTGCCGTAGGGCCACACTCTTTCGCAGGTCAGGCCCGACACGTCGACCGTGGCGTAGCGCGGCACCCGGATGCTGCACCGCGTCACTTCCCTGCCCTGCATGAACTGCAGGCGTTTGGAGAGCTGATAGACGGAATCTCCTTCTGGCATGTGAGTAGATTAGCGCACCACTTCTCGGGTTCGCACATGTTATCTACGTTTCAAAAGTTTATTTTGGTCTACCCCTTGCGGATAGTACGTACATTCGATAATACTAGCGGTAGTGAAAGGGGGATTTCATGGAAGAGCGCAACGACTACCGCGCTATCGGCGCAAACATCATGATCGAGGGCGAGTACCTTATCTTCGGCCGCTACGCCGACCCTTCGGACGACATACTAGAAGGCGACTTGGACGAAGCCATCACAGAGACGATGGCGCTGACTCGGCGTGGCAAAACGTTTGTCGAAGGCGGCATCTTCGGCTACGCCCGCCTCCGCGACCTTCCCCGCGTCCGCGCCCTCCAGTCCGAGCACAAGCTTCTCGACGTCCCCCGGCTCAGCGCCATCAACCGCACCCTCATGGTGCTTCCTCCTTCCCTCCCCGCCGAGTCGTGGGAGCTTATCGACGACACCCTCACAGCAATGTTCACCCTGACCCGACCAGGCCAGGAACTCCCGAGCATCCACCGGATCACCAGTCGCCTGCGCCAACTGATTGCCAGCATCGACTCATCGGTCAACTTCAGCCCGCGCAAACGCAAGCGCCGCGAGACCTCCACCGCCCCTTCCGCGTATTTCTTCCCCGCCGAAGAAAACGGCGTGGCTCGCGATGGTTTGGCCCTCGTTGCCGACAAGGTGACGATGGCGAACATAGATGCCTCGCTGAAATCCACCGCCCGCGAAAACAAGATCAGCCTCGCTGACGCCATCATCCAGCTTCTGACAGGATCCCTTACCCCGTCAGCCCCGATGGTCCTCAATGTCTTCACTCCGAATGGGCCCGCCGGCCCCGCCTACCTCCCGGGCTTCGGTTGGACCGGCGCCGAGGAGCGCGACCACCTCGAGCGGCTTTTCGAGCAGAACCCGCCGGACATCGTCAACCTCGACGACATCCGCGCCTCGCGTGTCGACGGCTATTGCCCCACCCCGAAAATGGCCATGTACGTGCGCACCCGCGACGGCACATGCGTCTACCCGGGCTGCCACCGCGTGGCCGACAACTGTCAGCTCGACCATCGCATCCCCTACGACGAGGGCGGACCGACCACTCCCGACAACCTCTTCTGCCTGTGCCAGCACCACCACAACATCAAGACAGACAAGCGCGCCTTCTACGTGCCCGACCCCGCTACGGGTGACGTGATCTGGCTCTTCGCTAACGGCACGTGGCTGACAGCGTCTAGCAACGGCATCCTCCGCGACCAGATCACCCCGGAATCTCCCCGGTGGGCAACAACCGTAGAGAACAACCACCGCAGCATTGCGGCAACCGCCCGGTTCAACGCGATGTGTCACGCGCTGTGCGACGCCTACGAGCACGACGGCGACTACGAGAAGTGCATCGCCGGGATCCGGAAGCTGGAGCAGGAGTTCGAGCTGACGTTTGAATGCACCCCGGCCCCAGAAGACCTCTCCTGGATTCCGCCCGAGCCAGATCTCGAGGAGCCACCCTTCCCCGACCCCTACGACGACGCCGAACCAGCGCAGTTCTGCCTGCGCATCGCCTAATCGTCGAAGCTGACCTCCCCCAAGTCCTCGAGGGCTTCCGCCACGGAACGTCCACGACGCTTCGGGGGTGCGGCAGCCGTACCACCGATCTTCACGCCCTTGTGGGTCACGGCCGCCCCGTACTCGCGCAGCCGGAATGCAGCACCACCGTCAAGCTTTTCGACGTTCAACGGACGCATCCTGCCGAGCGCGACGGCGTCGGCAAGCGCGGCGACAACCCTGTTCAAAGGGTCGCCCACATCGTCAGGGAAATGGTCGAAGAAGGTCGTCATGGTTTTTCCGCCGCGGGTGACGTGGGCGGCGAGGAGGCCGTCGATAAGCACGACGATCGCGCCCGCACTTCGAGTAGGTCCCTGGTCGGGCCAGGCGAGTGCGGCGCCATACGGGTTTGCGGGGTCGGTCGCCGCCATGACATGGACCAGCGGCTCGCGCGCGCCCGAGGGCCAGCCGACGATGTCGTCGGTGTCCTGGTGGCCGCGCAGCCGGTCAATGGTGGCGGGAGTGGAGAATTGCGCCGCGCCGAGGCCGTCGATGAGGTAGCCACGCATCGCCTTACCGGACTCCTCGAACCCGCTGAGCACCTTGTACGCCAGCGCGAAGCCGCCGAGGACGTCCTCGGCAACAACCCCGCCGCGGGTCACCACGCCGTAGCGGTCGAGCCAGGCCTCGCCGAGGGCGACGCTGCGCCGGGTGGCATCGGTGTCCGCCACCGGGGTCGCGGCCCACCGGCCCACCATGTCCGGCGGCGTCACCGACGCGAAGGAGGTCCGCCCCGAACGGACGCGGGACCGGGAGGGGCGACGCTTGGCGCGGTGCGCCGTCTTGCCGCCCGCAAGCCGGGCGCGGATGGGGGCGAAGGAGTCGGGAGAGAGCATTCCTGCCTCGACAAGCCCCCAGAGCGATTCGCGCAGCTCCTCCACAGTGGTGGACGGCGTGAGCAGGTCCGTGAACAGGAACCCGCCGCCGGCGCGGACCTTCTCCATAATCTGGGACTGCGTCAGCGAGTAGACGGGCTCCTCGGTCTGCGGCATGAGCTGGGAGGCGTAGTCGGCGGGCAGGAGCATGATCCACGGGTCGCGGGCGCCGGCCTTGCCCGCCCCGACGATGACGATCTCGCCGCCGGAGGTGAGCTCGTCGAGCATCGTTGGGTGGTAGTCCCCCACGCGCGACGGCAGGATCCATGATTCCCAGGCGGAGGCGGGCAGGCGCACCCCGGCCAGCTGCTCGAGGACAGTGAAGACGCCGTCCACGCCGCGCAGGGCGGGCCGGACCCCCACTGGCGCGACGTTGAGCCACTGCGGTAGGAAACGCCCGTAGCTCGACTGGGACACGGGGCGAGTCTGGGCGCGCGCGGCGGCAAGCGAGCGGCTGCGGATGACGCGCAAGACCTCGGCGGCCACGTACTCCTGTTCCTCCACGCCTTGCCGGTAGCGGCCCTCGATGGCCTTGCCGGAATCGACAAGCGGCTGGAGTGCGGAGAAGGCCGCACCGATGGCGAGCCCGAAACTGTCGGCGAGGTCGCGCAGGGTGAACGGCCCGCGGGTACGCACCCACCGGCTGACCAACTGGGCCAGGGCGTCGGGGATGGTGGCGACCTGGGCGGGGATGCCGGGCGGGACGGGGATGCCGAGGGCGTCGCGAAGCAATGGGGCGTCGAGAGCTTGGGCGATGTGGTCGCGCCCGCTGATGCGCACCCGCATCACGCGGGGCCCGAGCGAGGCCTCGAGCGAGGCGAGCGGCACCCCGGTGTAGGCCGCGAGCTCATCGATGGGCACGGGCCCGATCATGCGCAGGGTGTCGGCGAACTGCTCGGAGGTGTCGGCGCGGCCGAGGCGGCGAAGCGACGCGTCGACCTCGGCGATGATCTCGGGGTCGAGAAGGTCGCGGAGTTCGACCGTGCCGAGGAGCTTTGCCAACAGCGACGGGTCGAGCGAGAGCGCGGCGGCGCGCTTCTCCGCTAGCGGGGTGTCGCCTTCGTACATGAACCCGCCCGTGTAATTGAACAGCAGCGACGACGCGAAGGGGCTCGGCTGGTCGGTGGTGACCTCGGCGATGCGGATGCGCCGCGTGCCGATCTCGCGCATGACCTTGTGCAAGGCCGGCAGGTCATAGACGTCTTGGAGGCACTCGCGGACGGTCTCGAGGATGATGGGAAACGAAGGGTAGTTCCGGGCGACGTCGAGAAGCTGCTCGGCGCGCTGGCGCTGCTGCCACAGTGGAGCGCGCTTGCCCGGGTTGCGCCGCGGCAGAAGCAGGGCGCGGGCGGCGCACTCGCGGAAGCGCGAGGCGAACAGCGCGGAGTTGCCCACCTGCTCGGTCACGATGTCGGCGATCTCGTCGGCGTCGAAGGTGAAGATCGACGCGTCGGGTTCCTTCTCCCCCTGCGGCAGGCGCAGCACGATGCCGTCGTCACCCGCAACGGCTTGGGCGTCCATGCCGGTTTCCTGCGCGACCCGCCACCCCGTGGCGAGCGCCCACGCGGCGTTGACGCCTTTGCCGAACGGGGTGTGCAGCACGACGCGCCAGTCCCCCAGCTCGTCGGTGAAGCGCTCGATGACGAGCGTGGTGTCATCCGGCAGGATCCCCGTCGCCTCTTCCTGTTCTTGCAGGTAGCGCACGAGGTTGCCGCGGGCGAAGTCGTCGAGCGAGGGGTCGATGTTCTCGCCGTCTTTCGCTTCTCGACGAAACTCCCCCAGCGCCACGCCCAACTCGTACGGCCTGCCCAGCCCGTCGCCCGTCCAGAAGGGCAGCCGACCCGTGTGGCCGGGGGCGGGGCTGACTTGGACCTGGTCGCGCGTGATGTTCTCTATCCGCCAGCTCGACGCGCCGAGGGTGAAAACGTCGCCGACGCGCGACTCGTAGACCATCTCCTCATCCAGCTCGCCGACGCGCCGCGGAGCGGAGTCCTCCCCGCCGACGAGGAACACACCGAACATGCCGCGGTCGGGAATCGTGCCGCCGCTGGTCACGGCGACGCGCTGCGCACCGGGGCGGGCGGTGAGCGTCGTGCCCTCGAGCACCGCGCGCGGGCGCAGTTCCGCGAAATCAGTCGACGGGTACACGCCCACGATCAGGTCGATCACGGCATCGAAGACGTCGCGGTCGAGGTCGCGGTACGGCCAGGCGCGGCGCACGGTCTCGTACCACTCGTCGACGTCGAGGTCCGCGATGGAAACGGCGGCGATGGTCTGCTGGGTGAGCACGTCGAGTGGCGAGACAGGGGTGTGCAGCTCCTCGATCAGCCCGGCGCGCATGCGCGGCACCGTCACCGCGGTCTGCACCAGGTCCGAGCGGTGCTTGGGATAGAACGTGCCCTGCGACACCGCCCCAACGGAGTGCCCGGCGCGTCCGACGCGCTGCAGGCCAGATGCCACCGACGGCGGGGACTCGACCTGGATGACTAGGTCCACCGCGCCCATGTCGATGCCGAGCTCCAGCGAGGACGTGGAGATAACCGTCCGGAGCGAGCCTTCCTTGAGCATCGTCTCCGTCATGTGGCGCTCGTCCTTGGACACGCTGCCGTGGTGGGCGCGGGCGATGACGGGCGCGGCGTGGCCCGCGGTGTCGACCGCCTTCATCAGTTGCGCGGGCGGGCGTCGAAGCGCCGGGCTGAGGCTGTCCGGATCGTGCTCCTTAGCCCACAGCTCGTTGATTTGGCTGGTCAGCCGCTCAGCCGAGCGCCGGGAGTTGACGAAGACGATCGTCGAGCGGTGCTGCATCACCTGGTCGTAGACGGCGCGCTCGATGTGGGGCCAGATGGATGATGCGGCGGGGGTGGGCTCGAGGGCGTCGTCAAGCACGGCCTCGCCGATGGTGGAGGCCTCCTCGGGCACGGGAAGATCACTCATGTCCTCGACGGGCACGACCACGTCGAGTCCCCACTGCTTCTCCCCTGGCGGGTTGATGATGGTCGTGCGCGGGCCGAGGAAGTTTGCCACGGAACTGAGCGGGCGCACCGTCGCCGACAGGCCGATGCGCTGGAAAGAACCGGCGACCATAGCAAGGCGTTCCAGCGACAGAGCAAGATGCACGCCGCGCTTCGTGCCCGCGAGCGCGTGGATTTCGTCAACGATGACGGTATCGACGGTCTCCAGAATCGCCCCCGCCTTGGACGTGAGCATGAGGTAGAGCGATTCGGGCGTGGTGATAAGGATATCCGGCGGGCGGCGCACCTGACGGTTGCGCTCCGCCTGCGGGGTATCACCAGAACGCACCGCCACCGAGATGTCCGGCATATCGCGGCCCATCCGCTGGGCGACGCGTGCAATCCCGCTCAACGGGGCGCGCAAGTTGTTCTCTACGTCGACGCCCAGCGCCTTGAGCGGGGAAATGTAGAGAACGCGCACGCCGCCGTGGGAGGAGGTCTCGGAGCCGTCGATAGGCAAAGCCTGCTGCCCGGCGCGTTCGACAAGGCTATTGAGGGACCAGAGGAACGCGGCGAGAGTCTTGCCTGAGCCCGTGGGAGCAACGACGAGCGAGTTCTCGCCCTGGGAGATCGACGCCCACGCCTCAGCCTGGACGCGCGTCGGTGCCGCGAAGACCTCGCTGAACCAGGTGGCCACCTGGGGATGAAAGCGCTGCAAAATCTCCTCGGGCATGACAGTCACTCTACGGTAGGGTTGAGCCCATGACCGCCACCTATTCAGACTCCCGCCTGACCAATCTGATTGCTCAGGGCACAGGTGAGATCCTCAAGGGGATCCGTGGCGTGGGTCTGCTCCGCGGCCGCGAGTTGGGCGAGGCTGGTGACGACCTCGCCCAAAGCTGGATCGCCCGCGTGCTGGCCCAACACCGCCCCGACGACGGAGTCTTGTCGGAGGAAGCCGCCGACAACCCAGAGCGACTGGGCAAGGACCGCGTGTGGATCGTCGATCCACTCGACGGCACGAAGGAGTTCGCCACCGGCCGCCAGGACTGGGCCGTCCACGTTGCGCTCGTGGAGAACGGCCTTCCGACCCATGCCGCCGTGGGCCTGCCGGACCTCGGTGTTGTGTTCAAGTCGTCTGATGTGCGCCACGTCGGCGGGCCGTTCGCGCGCCGGATCGCATTGTCGCGCACTCGCCCGCCCGCGGTCGCACACGCGGTGGCCGACAAGCTCGGCTTCGATGCCGTTGGGGTCGGGTCTGCCGGTGCGAAAGCCATGCACGTGCTCTTGGGCGATTACGACGCCTACGTTCATGCCGGCGGGCAGTACGAGTGGGACCAGGCGGCGCCGGTGGGTGTCTCCCTGGCTGCGGGCCTGCACTGTTCGCGTCTCGACGGCTCAAAGCTGAGCTACAACAACGCCGACACCTACATCCCGGATCTGCTCATCTGCCGCCCTGAGCTCGCCGACGAGATCCTCTCTATCTGCGCGGACTTCATCACGGATCATGGTTCCTTCGAGGGTGAGATCTAGCAACGGTGTGTAATAACTAGTATCTAAACCATGTCTGTGCCCACGCCCTACGAAGATTTGCTTCGCGACGTCCTCGACAACGGAACCATCAAGCAAGACCGCACAGGTACCGGCACCCGCAGCGTGTTCGGCCGCCAGATCCGCTACGACCTGTCCGACTCCTTCCCGCTATTGACCACCAAGCGGGTGTATTTCAAAGGTGTGGTGGGCGAATTGCTCTGGTTCCTGCGCGGCGAGTCCAACGTGCGGTGGCTCCAGGACAATGACATCCGCATCTGGAACGAGTGGGCCGACGACGACGGCGAGCTCGGCCCCGTTTACGGCGTGCAGTGGCGCTCCTGGCCCACGCCAGACGGAGAGCACATCGACCAAATCCAGGCCGCGCTCGACACCCTGCGTGACAACCCTGACTCGCGGCGCAATCTTGTGTCCGCGTGGAACGTCTCGGAGCTAGACAAGATGGCGCTCATGCCGTGCCACCTGCTGTTCCAGCTCTACGTTGCGGACGGGAAGTTGTCGCTGCAGGTCTACCAGCGCTCCGCCGACCTGTTCCTCGGTGTGCCTTTCAACATCGCCTCCTACGCGCTTTTGGCCCACATGTTCGCGCAGCAGGCTGGTCTCGGCGTCGGAGAGCTCATCTGGACTGGCGGCGACTGCCACATCTACAACGACCACCTCGACCAGGTACGTGAGCAGCTCGCGCGCGATGCCCGCCCCTACCCCCAGCTGAAGCTGAACAAGGCGGCCTCGCTTTTCGACTACACCTTTGACGACATCGCCGTGGACGGATACGACCCCCACCCGACCATCAAGGCACAGGTATCCGTATGATCGGCGCGATTTGGGCGCAGTCCCTCAACGGAGTCATTGGCACCGGCGACGACATGCCGTGGCACCTCCCCGAGGATCTCAAGCACTTCAAGGCCATCACCATGGGCACACCCGCCATCATGGGTCGCCGCACGTGGGAGTCGCTGCCCATCAAACCGTTGCCGGGCCGCGTCAACCACGTCATCTCATCCAAGGCGCCGGGGCGCTGGTCCGAGGGTGCACTCGTTTCGACGGACCTCCCAGATATCGAGACGGACGCGTGGATCATCGGAGGGGCTCAACTCTACGAGGCCACCATCGGCAAGGTCGACGTCATCGAACGCACGCTTATCGACGCCCACTACACCCTGCCCACCCCAGTACTCGCGCCCCACATCGACGACTCCTTCACCCTCGTCCACGACGGTGAGTGGCAGGAGTCCACAACCGGCCTGCGCTACAAATTCCAGCGCTTCGAAAGGAACTGACATGCCTGCTCCCGTCACCGTATTTGCTACGGACTGGTGCCCGTTTTGCCGCAACCTGCTCGGCGCACTGAAGCGCACCGATGTGGATTACGAGGTTGTCGACGTCGACGACCCCCAGAATCGCGAGCACTCGGATTGGGTCGCATCTGTCAACGGTGGCAACCGGATCGTGCCCACGGTGCGCTACTCCGACGGCACCCACGCCACGAACCCCCCGGTGGACGCTGTGGCGGCGAAATACCGCGAGCTGAATTCTTAGATCTTCCGAGCGTAGAAACAGTCGGGAAACCGCACGGTTACGGCCTCCCATCCGTCCTCGCCTTGAGGCATGGCGGATAACCGAGCCATCGAAACGCGTTGGATCTCCCACTTCGCATCGGTCTTGACCATGACGTGGCGGCCATTTTCGGATTTCACGGGTTTCCACCCCTGCCGTCCGGCAGCGTTGAGTTGCTCCACCTCGTCGTTGCGGTCCACCGGGCCAAGGACTCTGGACGTGGGCGGCAGCTCTGGCGCGGCGCGGTAGTTCGGGTCGACGCGCTGCTGCACAGCCTGGCGTGAAACCCCGAGATGCTTGCCGATGCGCGACCACGACACACCATCGTTGTGGGCAGCCAGCAATGCCTGCACCTCCAGTTCGGTGGCGACTCGGGCGATACGGGCGAACCGGTTGGCGTCTTTCAGGGAGTCGGGGACGTCGGTGGTGGGGGTGTCGATACGCGTGGCGAGCTCGGTGATGTCCACAGCGAGGCGGGCGTCGTTGTCCTGCATGCCGGTTACTGCTCGTCGGCCGGGCGCCAGGGCTCGGCGTGGAAGCTGCCCCGTTTGATGACTTCATCGAGCCATTTGAAGATGGCGTAGAACAGAGCGATTCCCACTGCGAAGTAGACCACGGCGAGCGGAATGGCGAAGCTGACGAAGATTCCGACGAAGGCCAGAACGACAACGGCAATGAACGCGAGGAGTAGAAGCTGACGGTTTCTCTTGATCTTGGATTCGATTGCCATGGGGCAAGTTTAACTTGCGCATTGCGCGTCTGGCAAGTTTGACTTGCGCCTCGGTTGTTGATTTACGGGTGCAATTCGGAATGCGGTAACCTGTTGCCACTGCCCTAGTAGCTCAGTGGATAGAGCACGGCTCTCCTAAAGCCGGTGTCGGAGGTTCGATTCCTCTCTGGGGCGCTTTTGTCATCAGTCGCGACATGGTTGACAAACCGGCGCCTCGGGTTTTGATTTTCCGGGGGCGCCGGTTTTGTTTTTGTTGCAGGGGTGGGTCGCCTTTTCGCCAATTTGGTTTTTGGTAGTTGCGGGATGTGCCGCTGCGAGGCTGTTCCCGCCGACAAAGTGGCCAGGCTCCCCCTCCTGGTGAAGGTCCCGCCGATATCCATGCAGTAGTGCTTTCCGGCTTAGCGGATGCCGTTTCTCCTGTCAGGCGCGACTACGTCGTTGTGTACGCGCCGTTCTCGGCAAATACGGCAGCTGGTGTTGTTCGCGGACGGCTTTGACGATCGCGAGGCTGCGGTTAGGACTGTTCACGGTGTCAACGATGTCGCGACTGACCTGTCACCCGTCATGACTGAAACCCCAGGCACACCTCCAGTGGACTAATGTGGCTGATGTTGCAATTGTTACAGTTGTTTTCTGTCGCCCTTCAGACACCAGGAGTTCTCCGATGACATCCATCAACCGACGCCGCTTCCTGCAGGCGGCCGGCCTCACCGCTGTGGCGGGATTGGCCGTAGCCCCACGCGCCGCCGCACAGAACCGCATTCTCGGCACCGTCCTCGACTACTCCGCCGGAGTCCCCTCCGGACGCTCCGTCAAGGCCGCAGGACACCTCGGCGCCGTACGCTACGTGTCTCAGCGCCGCCCCGGCGCCGACTGGATGGTAGGCAAGCCGGTCCAAAGGGCGGAGACGGAAGACTTCAAGGCCAACGGGCTCGCTACAGCCTCGGTGTATCAGTTCGGCCGCGCCGAGACCGCCGACTGGCTGGGCGGCGCCGGCGCGGCAGCAACCCACGCACCCCAGGCTATCGCCCTCCACCGCGCCGCAGGCGGCCCGGTTGGCCGTCCGATCTATATTGCTATCGACGACAACCCCACCCGCGCCCAGTACGACAACCAGATCCGCCCCTACCTGCGCGCGTTTAGCGCCGCTTTGACTGCCGCGGGTTACCAGACCGGGGTCTACGGCAACTACAACGTTATCCAGTGGTGCGTGGAGGACGGCATCGGCACCTACTTCTGGATGCACGATTGGGGATCCGGCGGTCGCATCCACCCGCGCGCCCAGATCCACCAGCCCGCACGCCGAACCACGCGGATCGACGGTGTGGAGTGCGACGTCAACAACATCTACGCAGCCGACTGGGGCCAATGGGCCCCGGGCCAGGCTCCTGTTGTCGCCATTCCCGCCCCCGCCCCGGCAGCTCCGGTCCCCGTGTCACCTGAAATGATCCAGGAGGCGACAATGCTCTCCAGCCAGGCGTCGTCCCAGCTGCCGGTTGACCAAGCGATTAACGCAGCACGCGCGTTCCTCGGCCGTTAAGAGAACTCCACACACAAAAGAGACTGCACACGGTGCGCAGTCTCTTTTGTGTGTACAGAACTAGTGGTCCACGGGAGCCTCGACGCCCACACCTGTGAGCGAGCGGACCTCCATCTCGGCCTGTAGTTCGTCGAAGTTGTCGGGCTTACCAAGGTAAGTACCGATGATGCCGGCAAGGAAGGCCAGCGGGATCGATACGATACCCGGGCTGGTCAGCGGGAAGATCGACCAGTCCGCGCCGGAGAACATCGCGGTCGGGGATCCAGAGACCGCCGGGGAGAGGAAGATCAGCACCAGGGCGGTGACAAGACCCGTGTAGATCGAAGCCACCGCACCAGTGGTGTTGAATCGCTTCCAGTACAGGGAGTAGAGGATCGTCGGCAAGTTGGCGGATGCGGCGATGGCGAACGCGAGGGACACCAGGAAGGCCACGTTCTGCTGCATCGCGAGGATGCCCAAGACGATGGCTACGATGCCGATGACCACCACGGTAACGCGGGAAACGCGGACCTGCTCGTCTTCGGTTGCCTGGTTGTCGCGCAGCACCGCGTTGTATACATCGTGCGCGATCGATGCGGAGGCGGTAATAGCCAGGCCTGCAACCACGGCGAGGACGGTGGCGAACGCGACCGCGGAGATCAGCGCCATGAAGATAGAACCGCCGAGCTCGAATGCGAGCAGCGGGGCCGCGGAGTTCGCGCCACCCGGAGCTGCGAGGATGCGATCTGGGCCGACCAGAGCGGCGGCACCGTAGCCCAAAACCAGGGTCAGCAGGTAGAAGGCGCCGATGAGAACAATTGCCCAGGTCACGGACTTGCGGGCTTCCTTAGCCGTTGGGACGGTGTAGAAACGCATGAGCACGTGCGGCAGACCCGCGGTACCAAGAACCAGGGACAGGCCCAAGGAAATGAAGTCAATCTGGTGGACCAAGGTTTCGCCGTACTTCAGGCCGGGCTTGAGGATCTCGGAAGCCTCGTAGCCCTGATTCTGGATGTACTGAGAACCGGCGTGCATGTTGACCGCGTCAGTAAACAGAGTGTTGAATCCACCCCTGACTGCAATGAAGACCAACACAGTCATGATGGACACACCACCAATGAGCAGAACGGCCTTAATCATCTGCACGTAGGTCGTACCCTTCATGCCTCCGATAAGAACGTAGGCGATCATGACGATGCCGACCACGACGACACAGATCGCTTGTGCGGAGAACGAGTGCAGGTTCAGAAGCACCGACACGAGAGAGCCGGCACCGGCCATCTGTGCGATGAGGTAGAACAGCGACACAAACAAGGTTCCGAAGGCAGCTGCCACACGGACCGGCTTTTGGCGGAGGCGGAACGAAAGCACATCCGCCATGGTGAATCGACCGACGTTGCGCAGTGGCTCGGCGACGAGCAGCAGGGCCACCAGCCACGCGACGAAGAATCCGATGGAATACAGGAACCCGTCGTAACCGGTGAGGGCGATGGAGCCGACGATACCCAGGAAGGACGCGGCGGAGAGATAGTCACCTGCGATGGCAAGACCGTTCTGGGTACCGGAGAAGGATGCGCCACCGGTGTAGAAGTCCGCAGACTCGCTCGTGGTCTTACCAGCCCGGGTCACGATGATCAGGGTGACGACGATAAAGATCGCGAAAATCGCGATGTTAAGGATGGGGTTGCCTACGCCCTCGGGCTGTGCGGCGTCTTGAGCTAGGAAAGCTACGTTCATGTTCTATCCCTCCATCACTTCACGGATGTGCGCCGCGCGCGGCTCAATATTCTTGTTGGCGTACTTCACGTACACCCAGGTGATCAAGAAGGTGGTGACAAACTGAAGGATTCCCAGCCAAATGCCCACATTCAGACCGAGGAACGGCGTCGCCATGGCGTCTGCGTAGAACGTCGCGACGAGGACGTAGAACACGTACCAGAGGAAAAAGGCGACGGAAACAGGGAATGTGAATCCACGGTAAGCCTTGCGCAGGTCTTGAAACTCGGAGCTGCGCTGCATTGCCACGAACTCGTCAGGAGATGGCTCCCGGCGGGTTGGGATTGCGGTCGATGCTTGAGACACGGCCTCATCCTTTCTGTGCGAAGTAATAGAACATGCCGCCGGAAGGTTACGTGTCCTCCACGACTACACAGATTGAATGTAACCCAAACCACAGACACATTTCAGTGAGTTTGTGACCTGCTTCTCATAAACGTGTTGAAACACCCCCACTCAGGGGAGAAAATCTACAAAGCGTCGCTTCCCGGAAACTCTCGGGGATCACCCGACATGCGGTGACCTGCTACGGAGTCAAGGGTGGCAATGTCGTCGCGATCCAGCACAACGTCCACGGCACCCAGGTTTTCAACGAGGCGTTGCGGATTTGCTGTCTTTGGAATGACGGAGCAGCCAAGCGCCATGAGATATGCGAGCACAACCTGAGCCGGCGTGGCGCCGTGTTTGTCGGCCACGGCAACGATCTCGGGCGCGGTGAAGCTCGCCCCTCGCGCTAGTGGCGCCCACGCCTCGGTCACGATCCCCTTCTCCGCGTGGTAAGTGCGCAGCTCGGGCTGTGTGAAACCGGCGTGGAGCTCGATCTGGTTAAGAACCGGGACAACCCCAGTTGTGTCAAGAATGTCGTCGAGAACGGCCTCATAGAAGTTCGCCACACCGACGGAGCGCAGCTGCCCCGTGCCCTGCAGCTTCACTATTGACTCGAATGCCTGCGCATATAGCCCCCGCTGGGGCCACGGCCAGTGCACGAGGTAGATGTCAATGAATTCGAGGCCCAGGCGCTGAAGGGATTCCTGGAAAGCCTCTCCGGCGCGGTGCTGGTCGTCATTCCACAGCTTGGTGGTGACAACTAGCTCTTCGCGCGTGACATCTCCAGCGGTAATCGCATCATTGATCGCCTTACCCACTTCAGCTTCGTTGCCGTAAAGGGAGGCGGTATCAATGTGCCGGTATCCCAGCTCGATCGCCGTTCGAACAACAGGGCCTACTTCCTCGCCAGTGAGCTTGTAGGTCCCCAGTCCGAGAAGCGGCAGATCGGAGCCGTCATTGAGGGTGGTCACGGGAATGCTCATGCCACCCATTGTGCCAGTTTTATTTGGCGTCGAGCAGGTCGATAACGAAGACCAAAGTGCGTCCGGCGAGGGGGTGCCCGCCGCCTGCAGGGCCGTAGGCTTTCTCCGGCGGAATCGTCAGCTCGCGGCGGCCTCCGACCTTCATGCCGGGAATGCCTTCTTGCCAGCCTTCGATAAGGCCCGCAAGCGGGAACTGTGCTGCTTCGCCACGATCCCAGGATGAGTCGAACTCTTCGCCCGTTTCGTAATCCACGCCCAAGTAGTGGACGTTGACGTATCCACCCGCGACGGCTTCGGCGCCGTCGCCGACAACAATGTCTTCAATGACAAGATCAACGGGTGCCGGCTCTTGCGGGACCTCAATGGTTGGCTTTTCCATGAACTGAAACTCCTTAATAATTGAAAAACCGCCGAGACTGGTTTCCCGATTATAGTCTCGGCGGTTTAGTGCGCTAATTAGCGCTGGTCACGCGGCACGAAGGGACGGTGTGCGGAACCGGTGTACACCTGGCGCGGGCGGTTAATCTTGGAGTTCATCTCCAGCTGCTCACGGTAGTGAGCGATCCAGCCCGGGAGACGGCCGATGGCGAACAGGACGGTGAAGAAGTCCGTCGGGAAGCCCATCGCGCGGTAGATCAGGCCGGTGTAGAAGTCGACGTTCGGGTAGAGCTTGCGCGAGACGAAGTAGTCGTCGTTAAGCGCGATCTCTTCGAGCTTCATTGCCAGGTCCAGCAACTCGTCGCCGCCGAGGTGCTCGAGCACCTCGTGCGCGGTGTCCTTGACAATCGCCGCGCGCGGGTCGTAGTTCTTGTACACGCGGTGCCCGAAGCCCATGAGGCGGACACCCTTTTCCTTGTTCTTCACGCGGTTCATGAAGTCCGTGGCGTCGCCGTCGTGGTTGTTCTTGATTTCTTCGAGCATTTCAAGAACTGCCTGGTTGGCACCGCCGTGCAGCGGGCCAGCGAGTGCGTTGATGCCACCGGCAACGGAGACGAACATGTTCGCCTGGGCGGAGCCGATCATGCGCACGGTCGAGGTAGAGCAGTTCTGCTCGTGGTCAGCGTGCAGGATCAGGAGCTTATCGAGAGCCTTAACCAGCACCTGGTCGACCTCGTAGGGCTCGGTCGGGTAACCGAACATCATGCGCATGAAGTTTTCGCGCGGGTTGAGGGAGTTGTCCGGGTACATGTACGGCTTACCCTGCGATGCACGGTAGGCGTACGCGGCGAGCATGGGCACCTTCGCCATGAGACGGACGGTCGCCTTTTCCAGCTGCTTTTCGTCGAGCGGGTTGAGCTGGTCCTGGTAGTAGGCGGACAGAATGCTCACCGACGAGGCCAGAACGGCCATCGGGTGCGCGTTGCGCGGGAACACGTTGAATGCGGCCTTGAAGTCCTCGTCCAAAAGGGTGTGGCGGCGGATGTCCATGTTGAACGACTCGAGCTGTTCGCGGGTGGGCAGCTCGCCGCGGATGAGGAGATAGGAAACCTCATTGAAGGTGGCGTTGTTTGCCAAGTCTGCAATGTCGTACCCGCGGTAGCGGAGGATGCCCTCGTCGCCATCGATGTAGGTAATCTTCGACTCGGTGGAACCGGTGGAGACGTAGCCGGGGTCGAACGTGACCATTCCGGTCTCGCCCAGGAGATTGCCCAGAACGATACCGCTGTTGCCCTCGGTTGCCTTGATGATGTCCATCTCGTACTCGCCGCCGGGGTACTGAAGGACGGCCTTCTCGTTGGTGTTAGTAGCCATTGGAAGCCTTTCTACGTCGCGTTGATACTGCCCCCTATCCTAGCAAGTTTTGTGACACGCGCGACAACTTAAAAAGTTTTTGGGACCCGCCACACTTATCGCGCCCTCCCCGGGCCGGTTACGTGCCGCGGCTATCCTAGGGACATGACTGTCTCCCTCCCCCAAGAAATGCTCCCCAGCGACGGTCGCTTCGGCTGCGGCCCGTCGAAGGTCCGCCCCGGCCAGATCGACGCGATCGTGCGCGCCGCCGAGGACGTCATCGGTACCTCCCACCGCCAGGCGGCGGTCAAGGACGTCGTCGGGCGCGTGCGCTCCGGGCTGTCGGACCTGTTCCAGCTCCCTGAGGGCTATGAGATCGTGCTTTCTCTGGGCGGGGCAACGGCATTCTGGGACGCTGCGACGTTCGGCGTGATCGAGAACAAGTCCGCCCACCTGTCGTTCGGCGAGTTCTCGTCCAAGTTTGCGGCAGCCGCAAAGAAGGCTCCGTGGATCGACGCGCCCGAAATCGTCGAGGCCGCTCCCGGCACCGCGCCGTCGCCCTCCGCACTCGCTGATACGGACGCTGACGTGGTCGCGTGGGCGCACAATGAGACGTCGACAGGCGCCATGGTGCCCGTCGAGCGGCCGAACTCTTCCTCGCTCGTGCTTGTCGACGCCACCTCGGGCGCCGGCGGCCTCCCCGTCGACATGTCCCAGGCTGACATCTATTACTTCTCCCCACAGAAGTGCTTTGCCTCC
This sequence comes from Corynebacterium sp. LK2510, assembly GCF_040946405.1. NCBI lineage: Bacteria > Bacillati > Actinomycetota > Actinomycetes > Mycobacteriales > Corynebacteriaceae > Corynebacterium > Corynebacterium sp. LK2510. The sequence goes on from NZ_JAYWLR010000006.1 coordinate 99,675, forward strand.
GATGGTGGCCTGTGGCTCGCGGCAATGAGCCCGGCCGCCCTGGAGCGCATCGAAAAGATCGCTGCCTCGGATCGCTTCATCCCTGCCTTCCTCAACTTGCAGACGGCGGTGGATAACTCCCGGAAGAACCAGACCTACAACACCCCTGCGGTGGCCACGCTGCTCATGCTCGCCGATCAGGTCGAGTGGATGAACGCCAACGGCGGTTTGGAAGGCATGGTGGAGCGCACCACGGCATCGTCCTCTGCGCTGTACTCCTGGGCCGAGAACCACGAGCTCGCCAGCCCGTATGTCGAGGATGTTCAGGCGCGCTCGCTCGTCGTCGGCACAATCGACTTCGATGATTCCGTCGATGCCGCTGCGCTGGCCAAGGCCCTGCGCAGCAACGGCATTGTCGACACGGAGCCCTACCGCAAGCTCGGCCGCAACCAGCTGCGTATCGGGATGTTCCCGGCGATTGAGCCGGCGGACGTCGAAAAGCTCACTGCTGCCATCGATTTCCTGCTCGGGAAGGGCGTCGGCGTCAGTTAAGCTGAGAAAACGTTGAGCCGGGCTGAAAAAGGAGAATTCATGCGAGAGCTGTACCTCGTCGAAGACGAGTCGACGGAGACCTTCCACGTCCTCAAGGACGCGGACGGGGTCCGTTACCAGCTCGCACGCACGGAGTTGGCTCCTGCCCCGGCCCCCAGTGCTCCTCCTACTCCCCCAGTGTCGTCGGCACCGCTGCCGCTGCGCCCGAAGGATATTCAGACGCGCATCCGCGCTGGCGCCACCGTCGATGAGCTGGCCGAGGAAATGGGGGTCGACCCCGCTCGTCTTGAGGCATATGCGCACCCAGTGCTCTTGGAGCGCGGGCAAATCTCGGAGGCTGCGAAGCAGTCCCACCCGCTGCGCGAAGACGGCCCGGCGAAGCTAACGCTGTTCGAGATCCTCGCCACCGCTTTTGCCGCGCGTGGTCACTCGGTCTCGGCGGCGACGTGGGACGCCACCCGCGAACCCGGCGACTCTTGGACCGTCCACGTGCGCTGGCAGACGGGCTTGTCCGAGAACGAGGCGCTGTGGTCGTTTAAGCAGTCCATGGGCTCTGCCGCCACCACCGAGGCCCGCAATGCCGTCGCCGCGGACCTGACCGACCCGGACTTTGTTCAGCCGGTGCGATCACTCACCGCGGTCGAGCAGATCAGCCGGCCCGCCGCGGAGGAACCTGCCGGCGAGCCGGAAGTTGAGAAAGAGACTGAGACTGCAACCGAGTCCGCTGAGGGCGACTTTTTGCAGCATCCTTCGCCGGAGGGCCAGCCCCAGAAGCGCGCCCGCCGCGCCGTTACCCCCCACTGGGAGGACGTTCTGCTCGGGGTACGCACCAACACGAAACGCCCGCGGAAGTAGTCACTATGGGGCACGCTTCCGTCGTCACCATCTGGTTCGTCGACAACGGCGACCCCGCCGCCGTGCTGCGCTCCGAGCCCAAACCGGATCGTGGCTTCGGCCGCAAGCTCCTCGCCCAGCTCAACCCCACCTGGCCAATCACGCCTATCGGAGAGTTCCCCCTCAACCGTTCCTCCGCACCTGGCGAGGCCGAGTTCTATATCGCGGGATATCCGGGGGTCGCGGTGGTGCAAACGCTTATCGACGACGTCGACGCGGTCTCCGAGATCGCCCCGCAGCTGCGCGCCATCCTGCCCGCCCCAGATATTTATGTGTGCGCGATCGGGACTGAGAGCGACTTTGCTGGATTCGCCCACTTCACCGCCGCGGGCGTGCGCCGCGCGTTCGCGGGGACTCGCGAGACTGTCATCGAGGACATCGGCCTGCCCGATTCCGTGGAGCTGCCCTACTGGTCTGGAGAGAAAGCGGAGCAGATCGGCGGGATCTCCCTTCCGTTTGTGCCGCGTGAGCTCGCTCAGGCCGCGCAGGAGGCGTGGATCGGTGTGCCCGTTTCTCCGGAGGGACCGGACATCCACGTCGTCGGCTACGCCGTCGACGGTAGACCCGAGCCCAAGATCGAGGCGAAGGCCCCGGCGACGAAATCGGTGGCCGAGGTCGCGGCGAAGTTCGCCGAGCAGGACAAGGTCTACGACGATTACGAGCTTTCGACCTCCGACGAAGGCGGCGACGAGTTCGCCCAGCTTGCCGACGCCAGCTTGGCCGCAGCCCGCCGCGTCGCGCGGTCCGTGCGACGTGGGGCTGTCTCACTGGCACGCCGCGTCAACGAGCGCGTCCGGCACTTCGACCGCTAGTTAGCGCATCCGCTCGTAGAAGGCGATGGCGGCGGAGGTCGCCACATTAAGCGAGTCGGTCCCCTCCGCCATCGGGATTTTGGCGCGCACGTCGGTGGCGGCCATAGCGTGGCGCGTCAAGCCCGGCCCCTCGCCGCCGACAAGGAAGGCGACCTTGTCGTGGCCGGCCACGGCGTCTTTGAGCAGGGCGGCGTCGTCAGCCGGGGTCAGCGCCACCAGCCACCAGCCTTCCTTCTTCAACTCGTCGAGAGAGCGCTGCCACGTCGTAGAGGTGCCCTCGAGGTGGGCGAACGGGGTGCGTAAGACATGGCCCATCGAAACGCGCACGCTGCGACGGTAGAGCGGGTCGGCGGTTCCAGCACCGAAGAGCACGCCGTCCACACTCATGCCGGCGGCGTTGCGGAAGATCGACCCGATGTTTTCGTGATCGCCCACGCCCTCGAGGATGACGAGTGTGCGCGCCGACGAGATGACCTCGCTCACCGGCGGCTCCGGAACCCGCTGCCCCACCGCGAGCAGGCCGCGGTGCATGTCGTAACCCGCGACCTCGCCGAGGATCTCCCGGGTTACTTCGTAAACGGGGGCGTCGAACTGATCGCCGTAGTCGGCGAGGAAGGAGTCGAGCCTGCCGCCGAAGCCGATGACGCTGCGGACGGGGAAACGCGACTCGACGAGGCGGCCACACACCAGCGGGCCCTCCGCGAAGACGAGGTCCTTCTTTGTGTCGGAGGTCTTCAGGTCGCGGATGTCGTCGAGGCGGGGGTCCGCGGGGTCGTCGATAAGCGTGCGCCGCATACTAGCCCAGCGCCGCCATGATCGGGCCGTGCGCGAAGAACACGACGAACAGGGCGGAAATCAGCCACATGATCCAGTGGATGTCCTTCGCCTTTCCTGCGAACGCGGCCATCAGGGTGAAGGAGATAAAACCGACTCCGATACCGTCAGCGATGGAGTAGGTAAACGGCATGGTCACGATGGTGAGAAACGCCGGCAGCGCGATGTAGAACTTCGACCAGTCAACTGCGCCGACCTGCATCATCATCAGGGCACCGACGACGACGAGAACCGGGGCCGCGGCCTCGATCGGAACGATCTCGTAGAGCGGGGTGAAGAACATGGCCAGCAGGAAGAGCACGCCGGTGACCACATTGGCCAAGCCGGTGCGCGCTCCGTCGGCGATGCCCGCGGAGGAGTCGACGTAGACAGTATTGGAGGACGCGGATGCCGCGCCGCCGACCACTGCGCCGAAACCTTCGACGACCAGGGCGCGCTTGAGCCCCGGCAGGTTGCCGGACTCGTCGGTCAGGTTGCCCTGGCGCCCGAGTGCGGTCATGGTGCCCATCGCGTCGAAGAAGTTTGCCAGCACGAGGGTGAACACGAGCAGCGAGGACGCGATCACGCCCGCATGGATGAACGCGCCGAACAGGTCGACGTTTCCAACGAGGGACAGGTCAGGCGCCGAGCCCAGGGAATCCGGGAAGGAGGGGACGGCCAGCGACCAGCCGGTGGGGGCGTCGGCAGACGAGCCGGCACCGACGATGCGCTCCACGATCAGGGCGATGATCGTGGTGACCACGATGCCGATGAACAGGCCGCCGGGGATGCGGCGGACCACCATGAAGCCACAGATGATCAGGCCGATGATGAAGACGAAAGTCGGCCAGGACGCGATCGATCCGCCAATGCCGAGCTGGACCGGGACGGTGGTCATGGCGGCGTCGGGGATGCGGCGGACAAAGCCGGCGTCGACAAGCCCGATGAGCGCGATGAACATACCGATACCGACCGACATCGCGGCCTTCATCGAGTCCGGGATGGCGCGGAAGACTGCGGTGCGGAACCCGGAGACCGCGAGGATGCAGATGATGATTCCGTCGATGACCACCAGGCCCATGGCTTCAGGCCAGGTCAAACCCTGCTGACCGACAAGGGTGACGGCCACGAGCGTGTTCAGGCCCAGGCCGGTTGCGATACCGAAGGGGTACTTGGCAACGACACCGAACAAGATGCTCATGACGCCGGCGACGAGCGCCGTCACCGCGGCCACCTCCGGGATACCCAGGACGGTGCCCTCGCGGTCGGGGCTGGTGCCGATGATGAGCGGGTTGAGCAGCACGATGTAGGCCATCGCGAAGAAGGTCACCACGCCGCCGCGGATCTCGGTGGCCACCGTGGAACCGCGCTCAGTGATGTGGAAAAATCGGTCGAGCCCTCCCGCGGGTGCGGTTCGTCGGGCGGATTGGGTAGTGCTCACCTGCGACTCCCTATTATCAAGGTCTGAAATTGTCAGGAAACAGAGTGTCACTGCACAGGGCAAATTTCAAAACTTGGAGGAGTCACCTTTCGTGCACGTTTTCACCTTTGCCGTCTCAGAGGGCACGGTCGTAGACGCACCTGCATACCTGCGGGCATTGCGCGAGCTCGGGGTGTCGAGCGCGGATCTCAACCGGCTGCGGGTCGATCTCGCCGTCGTGTCGGGGACGCGCAAAGCGATTGTGGAGGTCGGGCACGGTGTGGTCTCGCTAACGCTTCGCCCGCTGGCTCCCCTACCCGACGAAGTGGTTCTCTCCGCCACCGCCGTGCGCGACCAACGAACCCACCCCGAGGTGTGCGGCCCGGACCTCGGGTGGCAGCGCTCGTGTCTCGCCGCGCTGGGCACCCACGAGGGCCTGCTTATCGACGCCTCCTCGCGCATCCCCCAGGCCATCGCCGCACCGCTGCTCACGATTTCCACTGGAGAGTCTCCAGTGGTCACTGTCTCCGGGCACCCGCGGACGACGCCGTCGATCGCCCTCGACGGTGTCGTGGACGTCCTGCGCGAAGCGGGCGCGGTGGTCACAGACGCGCCGCGGGGGTTCCGCGTGTACGACCTGATGCACGCGGAGACGTGGCTCATCGACCCGGTCCACGGCGCGCGGTTGGTGACGACGTGGCGCGAGTACGGCGTGGACGTGCCCGGGCGAATCGCCTTGAATCGTGGCGGCCTGCCCACGCACCGCGAGATCAACAAGATGCGCTGGGCGCGGGCGCAGGCGATTTAATACAGCGGCTTCTCGTCGTCGAAAGCTTCGCCGCTGTCAATGTCTGTGGCGACCTTTGTATCCGAGTGCGCGCCGCAGCCGTAGCTCGCCGCGACGACGGTGCCGTCGGCGGAGAACTCGTTGACGCACACGCCGAAGTTGTCGCCGACAGGCTCGCCTAGGGGAACCCAGAAAGCGCAGCTGCGGCAGTGCAGCGCCGCCTGGGAGGCGAACTCGCTGTTGGGCCCGTAGTCACCGGTACGCCAGCGGGTGGCGGCGTCCGCGAGTCCGCGGCGGGTGAGGAACTTCTTAGTGTCGCGGCCCGGGAAGGTGACGGCGTCGCGGCTGAAAGAGTCGTCGGTCAGGCGGGCGTCGTCAGGCGCGGGCTCCATCAGATCCCCGGGGCCGAGGTCCCCGGGTCGCAGGCGCTCGGCGTAGGGCACCCATTCCGGAGCCTCGAGCGCATCACCCGTCGGTGAAGGAACGAGCGCCACCTCGTTGACCGTTACCCACGTGGAATTCGTGGCGCAGGCGACGACGGCGTTCCATTCCCACCCGGGGTAGCCCGGCACGCTCGCGGCGAAGCGGTGCGTTGCAACATTGCGCGACACCCCCGCTACGCCGATGTGCTCCCCGATCTCGCCATCAGCGATCTCCTCGAGCGCTTCGCGGGCAATCGCGACCGCGCGGGAGCCGAGCAACGGGCTGGTGCGGGACGAACGGGACTTATCAGACACGCCCCTATTATGCGCGACGTCGTGCATGATGGAGGCTATGGGTCTTAACGTGCATGTCCTCGCGGTGCCTCTGTCCGCCGCCACCTTGTCCTCCCTCGCGTCCTGCGCCCCGGCCGCGGATCCTGTCGACACCGTTAACGCAGCCCCGGAGCGACTCACGGCCGTGGTGCAGCAACGCCTCGACTTCGATCCGACCAGCTTCACCCAAGGCCTGGAAGTCGCCGACGACGGCAGCATGTACGTGGCGACGGGGATGGTCGGCGAATCGCGCCTTTACCGCCGCACCGTCGCAGGGGAGGAACTGGCGAACGCACCGCTCGACCCGGCGTTCTTCGGCGAGGGTGTCACCCGCGCCGGCGACCACCTGTGGCAGCTGACATGGAAGGACGGTGTGGCCATCAAGCGCGACGCCGAGACGCTGGCTGAGCTCGACCGCGTGACCGTCGACGGCGAGGGCTGGGGCGTGTGTTCGCGCCAGGACGAAATCATCTTCTCCGACGGCACCAGCAAGCTGCGCCGGATGGACCCCGACACCCTGGCCGAACGCGAGCGTTTCGAGGTCACCCTGGACGGCTCGCCCGTCACGGGCCTGAACGAACTCGAGTGCGTCGGCGACGACGTCTACGCCAACGTCTTCCTCACCACGGACATCTACCGCATCGACGCCGCCACCGGCGAGGTCACCGCGGTCATCGATGCCTCCGGGCTGCCCAACAACGCCACGCCGGATCCGAACCACGTGCTTAACGGCATCGCCCACATCCCGGGCACCGACGAGTTCTATCTCAGCGGCAAGCGCTGGCCCGACCTCTACCGGGTCACGTTCGAGCCCACCGGATAGACTCGCGCGCATGAGTTCACCCGCACAGAAGACCCCCGCCTGGAAGCTGCTCGCCGCGTTAGTCGCGGCAGTCGCGGTGCTCGTCACCGTGCTGTACTTCTTCCTGGAGTGGCAGAAAAACCGACCCGTCGCCCCGGTGCGCGAGGTCAGCGTGCAGGTGGTCAACGGCGCTGCGGAAAGCGACATCCCCGTCTACACCGTGTGCGAGCTCGACGCACAGTGCGACGGCGGCCAGCCCCCGTCGATGCCCCGCGATGACACCGCGGCGGTCACGGTGACCGTGCCGCGCGAGATCTCCTCGTCGAGCTGGAAGCTGCTCGCGGTCTACGACGACCCAGCGGCGAACGCAGAGCAGGTGTTCCAGTCTGGCGAGTCCACCACCGCTGAGGTCGACGCCGTCGTCGGCGACGCGCGCCTCGTGGTGGCGGAGGTGTCCGCGCTCGCGATCGACACAAAAAATGACGGGGAGGAAATCCCCGTCATTGCCACCTGGTCGGTGGCCTTCGAGTAAGACGACTTAAACGTCGAGTTCCTTGGCCACAGCGCGCAGAATCTCGGCGACCTGGCGGGCCTCCTTGCGCTCCGGGTAGCGCCCTGCCGTCAGGGCGGGCTGGACCTGGGTTTCGATGAGCGTCATGACGTCGGCAAGCATGCTGCCGAGCTGCTCCGGGTCGCGGCGGTGCACGGCGCGGCGCTTCGGCGTGTCAAGGACGGCCACGCGCAGCGCCTGCGGGCCGCGGCGTCCGGCTGCGAAATCGAACTCGATGCGCTGGCCCGCCACGAGTTCGTCAACACCGTCGGGCAGAACGGACTTGCTGATAAAGACGTCCTCATCACCGGGGTTGGAGGCGAAACCGAACCCCTTGTCCGCGTCGAACCACTTCACCTTTCCGATCGGCATCGGTGAACCTCGCTTTCATAGGGCTTTCATAGGGTCTGTCAAAAACAACAATGGTACTCCGCGCCGGTGCGGATTCCTAGCGCCGGCCGGAGACACCATGAGGCCACCGTGATGCAGATCACCCAATTGCCGCGTAACGCCCTGAGCTGCGCATCTACGCGGCAGTTCACCCTCTCCGTTAACTCTGCTTTCCCGTCGCGTGACTCAATCGTTATAAAACGCTAGAGTTGCGCCCATGCCCAACCGGGCAACGCCGAATTCTGCACCGACAGAAGCGGGGGACCCACTCCCCACGGGGTGAAGCCACCTCACGTGGCCTGGCGCCTCAGCCAGAACCCGACAGCTAACCTCGCAGGCGTTGAAGAAGAGAGGAACACAATCACTATGGGACGCCACTCCAAGAAGACCGCATCTTTTGCCACCAAGGCACTCGCCGGCACCGCTGCGGCCGCAGCCCTCACCGGCATTGTCGCCCCGACCGCCTCCGCCGCCCCGGACTCCGACTGGGACCGACTCGCACAGTGCGAATCCGGCGGCAACTGGGCCATCAACACCGGCAACGGCTACCACGGCGGACTGCAGTTCTCTGCCTCCACCTGGCGCGCGTTCGGCGGCACCCAGTACGCCCCGACCGCCAACCTGGCCACCCGCGAGCAGCAGATCGCCGTCGCCGAGCGCACCCTCGCCCAGCAGGGTTGGGGCGCATGGCCCTCCTGCTCCGCCCGCCTCGGTCTGAACTCCGCGCCGACCAACCGCGACGTTCCCGCCGCTGCTCCGGCCCCTGCGGCTCACGCAGCCCCTGCAGTCCAGGCAGTCCAGGCTTCCCCGGAAGTTGACGCCACCTACAACCAGCTCAGCTCCACGCTCGCGGCCTACAACATCCCGGTCCCGGCCGCCGTGCGCGACTCTTACGCCGCGAACCGCCACAGCTACAACACGTTCTACCAGGCCAACAAGGCGATTATCGACGCCGCCCTCTCCGGCAACGTCGGCGCCCTTCTCACCGCTGTGCGCTAAGAAGCCGCCGCACAGACGAAACCCCCGCTGGATCACCAGCGGGGGTTTAAGTCGTTGAAGCGCCTTAGCGGTTGATGCGCGTGGTCGGGTGCACGTAGCCGATCTCCTCGGCCGGACGCGGGAGCACGAGCTCGTCACCGAAGGGGCTCGAAGCTCCGGCGAGGGTCGAGGTGACCTCGGTTACCGGGTGCACGTGGGCGGGGGTGTGCGTGGGCCACGCCGGGTTCGCGCGACCGATGTTCTCAACGTCTTTAGCCATAGTCGTCATTGTTTCATGCCGGTGGCGAAAACGCACGTAAACTTACCCCCGTATGTCTGACTTTTCTGCTGCGCTCGGCGCCATGTCGGACGATGAGCTTCGCACGCTTATCGACGCCCGCCCAGACGCAACCTTCCCCACTCCCCCGTCGCTGGCGTCCTTCGCCACGCGCCTGACCCTGCCAGCGTCCCTCGCCCGCGCGGTGCGCCGCCTCAACGCGGCCGATATCGCGGTGCTCGAGACGGCCGGCAACGCGGGAGCGGAGTTCTCCCCAGTTCCACTGACACAATTGGCCGAGTTGCCACTGGATGTCGCTGGCAGCGTAGCCCGGCTGCGCGCGGCCGGTCTTGCGTACGGGCCCGACGAGGCACTGCGGCTCGCCCCGGGCGCGACCGCCGCGCTGCCGCCGGGGTGGCGCATCCTCGACCACGCCCCGGACGGTGTCGAGGAGACCATCGCCGCGCTCTCCCCCGCGCAGCGCAAGGTCCTCGACACCCTCGCTGCCTCCGGTGGCGTCGGGGTGACCTCGGCACGAAGCGGGCCCGTCGTGGATCTCGTCGACCTCGGCCTGCTCGTGCGGGCTGACGAGTCGACTGTTCGCCTTCCGCGGCCGGTGCGCGAGGTGCTGCGCGGGCAGTCCCCGCGGGTCTACCCGCTGCGCCCGCCCGAGCGCGGGGAGGCCGACCAGGTCGCCGTGGACACCGCGGCGACAGCTCAGGGACTCGACGCGGTGAGGATGCAGCGCCAGCTGCTTACACTGCTTGTCGCCTCCCCGCTCGCACTGAACCGCGACGGCAGCGTCGGCGTACGCGCGCGGGCGAGCCTGGAGAAAGCCCTCGGTTTCGACCCCGCCTTAGCCGTGACCGTCGGCGAGTCTGCCGGGCTGATCGGGCGCGGGGTCACAGACGACGGCGACGTTCTCGCCGCCACCCGCGACGGCCTGCACTGGCTCGATCTGTCCCAGTCCGACCAGTGGGCGATCCTGCTCGCGGGTTGGGCGGCGTCCCCGTGGCGCACCGATCTGACTGAGGAACAGCGTCTCCTCTCCGACGAGACGCATGCCCCGGATGTGCGCACGGCGCGCGCGGCCATTCTGCGCGCCACCGGCGGCGATGTCGTGGCGAACCTGCACTTCGAGTCGCCGCTTGTCGCCTCCGGCATGTCGCTCCGGCTCATCGACGCTGTCGGATCCGAAGCCGCCCTCCTCGGGGCGAGCGCACTGGGGTTCCTCGCCACGCCGGTCCAGGTCTTGCTCGAGGGCGGGGACGTCGCCGCCGAGACAGCACAGCTCGTCCCCGCCGAGGTCAGCACTGTCATTGCGCAGGCCGACATGACCATCCTGGCACCGGGCCCGCTCTCTCCTGCCATGGCAGCGGTTGTGGAGTCCTTCGCCGACCTGGAGTCCCCGGGTCTGGCCAGCGTGTACCGCGTGAGTGAGCAGTCGGTGCGCCGCGCGCTCGATGCCGGGCGCACCGCCGAGGAACTCGTGACCTGGCTGCGTGAGCACGCCCTCGGCGAGGTGCCCCAGGCGCTCAGCTTCGTCATCGAGGACGCCGCCCGGAACCACGGCGCGCTGCGCGCAGGCGCCGTCGGTAGCTTCGTGCGCAGTTCCGATCCCGCCCTCGTGACCGAGGCCGCGCTTCGCGTGTCTGAGCTACGCGTCGTGGCCCCGACCGTCGCGGTCAGCGAGCTGCCCCTGAACCAGCTGCTCGCGCAGCTGCGCGCGGCGGGACTGCAGCCGAGTGCCGAGGATGCCTCCGGCGCACTGCTCAGTGCTGCCCCGGAGCCGGTGCTCGCCCCGCCGACGCCGTCTACGCTGCCGCGCGAGCGCAGTGTCCCACCCGAGCACGCCGATTCCGTGCTCGCGGCATTGCGCTCGGGCGGCGACACAGAGGCGGGAGCAGGCGCTGCCGAGCAGTCCTCCATCCCCTCCACGCTGCGCGCCGCCGCACGAGCCCGCCGCCGCGTGAGAGTGGGCTATGTGGATAAGAACGGACGCGGCAGTACCCTGACCGTACTGCCCCTGACTGTCACCGCGGGCCAAGCTGACGTGGTTGATGAGGCCACCGGAAAAGTGGTGCGCATCGCGCTGCCGCGCGTGACCAAGGCCGTGCCGGCCACGTAACCGTTTCGGGAAAGGAACCCATGCTCGACGGACCGCTGATTGTCCAATCAGACAAGACCGTGTTGTTGGAGACGGCGCACCCGCAGGCGGGTCTTGCCCGCGCGGCACTCGCCCCGTTTGCGGAGCTCGAGCGCGCCCCGGAACACGTGCACACCTACCGGATCACCCCGCTCGCACTGTGGAACGCACGCGCCGCGGGATTCGACGCGGAAACCGCCGTGGACGTGCTCGAGCGATACTCGCGGTTTCCCGTCCCCCAGGCCCTGCTCATCGACATCGCCGAGACCATGGCGCGCTACGGTCGCCTGCGCCTGGTCAAAAGCCCCGCCCACGGGCTCACGCTGGAAGCCGACGACCGCGCCCTGATCACCGAGATCACCCGGCACAAAAAGATCATTCCGCTGCTTGGCTCGCTTATCGACGACACCACCGTCGCCGTCCACCCCTCCGAGCGCGGGCGCGTCAAGCAGGAACTGACCAAGATCGGCTGGCCCGTCGACGACCGCGCGGGCTACGTCGACGGCGAGTCCCACCCCATCGCTCTGGACACCACCGGCTGGGAGCTGCGCGACTACCAGCAGTACGCCACCCAGTCGTTCTGGGAGGGCGGCTCGGGCGTGGTCGTCCTGCCGTGCGGGGCGGGCAAGACCATCGTCGGCGCCGCGTCGATGGCGCAGGCCCAGACGACGACGCTGATCCTGGTCACCAACACGGTCGCCGGGCGGCAGTGGCGCGACGAGCTGCTGCGCCGCACCACGCTGACTCCCGAGGAGATCGGCGAGTACTCCGGCGAGCGCAAGGAGATCCGCCCAGTCACCATCGCCACCTACCAGGTGGTCACCCGCAAGACGAAGGGCGAGTACAGGGCGCTCGAGCTGTTCGACTCCCGCGACTGGGGCTTGATCATCTACGACGAGGTCCACCTCCTCCCCGCGCCGGTGTTCCGCATGGCCGCCGACCTGCAGTCGCGCCGCCGCCTCGGGCTAACCGCCACCCTGGTCAGGGAGGACGGACGCGAGGACGACGTGTTCTCGCTCATCGGGCCGAAGCGCTACGACGCGCCGTGGAAAGAACTCGAGATGGCCGGCTACATCGCCACCGCTGAGTGCGTGGAGGTGCGCACCACGATGGACGAGGATGAGCGCATGGTCTACGCCGCCGCGGAGACCCGCGAGCGGTACCGGGTGGCGGCGACGTCGTCGCGCAAGCTTGGGGTCGTCGATAAGCTGCTGGCGCGACACGCCGGCCAGCAGACGTTGATCATCGGCGCTTTCCTTGAGCAGCTCGAGCTAATCGCCGAGCACGTTGGCGCGCCGCTTGTCGACGGCTCCACGTCGAACAAGAAGCGCGAGGAGGCGTTTGCGAAGTTCCGCTCCGGGGAGCTGTCCACGCTCGTGGTGTCGAAGGTGGCGAACTTCTCCATCGACCTGCCGGAGGCAGCCGTGGGCATCCAGGTGTCGGGCACGTTCGGTTCGCGCCAAGAAGAGGCCCAGCGCTTAGGCAGGCTGTTGCGCCCGAAAAGCGATGGCGCGGAGGCGACCTTCTACACCGTGGTCGCGCGCGACACCCTCGATGCGGAATACGCCATGCACCGGCAGCGATTCTTAGCTGAGCAGGGCTACGCATACCGGCTGGTGGACGCCGACGACCTGTGACGGGCCTATAGAATGAGCGCCATGAGCGAGATGAAGGTGTTCCGGTTCGACGTCGACGAGGACTACGCCAAGCAGCACAACGAGCTGCTGCGCGACACCCGCTACCTCGTGTGGTCCGGCATCGCCCTGTTCGTTCTCTCGGTCGCCGCGGGAATCGCGGTGTGGTTTGTTGTTTTGCCCGACTCCCCGTGGCGTGTGCTTGGCTCGCTCGGGCTCGTCCTCTTCGGCGTGATGATGCTGATTGTGGGTCTTCTTATCCCGCGCTCTGTGGGTTCCGCGCAGTCGCTGTACAGCGCCCACCCGCTCGCCCCCGCCGTCGTCGCCGAGCGGGGTGCGACCGACTACACGTTGCTAGCTCTAGTCAACGGCAACGTCGACCCGGACGCCCCGCCCGCATGGGCCCTGACCGCGCGCACGGTGCGATCGCTGCCGCATACTGACGGGGTCGTGGGGACGAAGGTTCCCGTGGCCGCGGTGGGAGGGCAGCGCTCCATCCACGACACGTCGCGCTGGCAGATGATCACCCCGATGCCCATCGCCTGGGGCACCGCCGATCCAGCGGTGGTGGACGCCGCTCGCGCGGCAGTGCCCCGCGACCAATGGCACCTGCTGGAGAAAGGGCGCGCACGCCTCGCCGAGATCAAAGAGGCTAAAAATAATTTGGTTTTCATAGGCTAAACACTTCTCGGCGGCGAGCCCGTGGATTATCTTGTTTCCAAAACACTTCGCGAAAGGAAACGATATGGCCTCCACGCGCTCTAGATTCGGCCGCGTCTTGGACTGGCGCCCCGTCAGCCAGACTGCCAGAATCCTCATCGTTATCGCCCTCGTCGTGCCCCTGCTCATGTCGGCCACGTTCATGTGGGCGATGTGGGACCCCAGCAAGGCACTGCCCAGCGTTCCGCTCGCCATCGTCAACGAGGACACCGGCGCGGAGAGCAAGGGCGAGTTCCGCGTCGTCGGCGACGAAGTTGTCACAGGCCTCCTCGAGACGGACTACCTCGACTTCCACGAGGTCGATGAGGCCGACGCGCAGCTTGGACTGACCAAGGGTGATTACCTGTTCGTGGTGACCATTCCGGAGGATTTCTCCGCCGACGTCGTCTCGCTCATTTCCGAGCAGCCGCGGCAGTCCGAGATCCGCATCGATTACAACGACTACGGCGGGTCCAACGGCAAGGTCCTCACCGCCGGCCTGATCCCCCAGCTGCAGGCCGAGATCTCCCAGACCATCGCAGAGACTTACGCCACCGAAACCCTGACCGGCATGAATCAGCTCGGCGACGGCATCAAGCTCGCCGCCGACGGCTCCGCCAAGATCGACGACGGCTTGGGCCGCCTTGGCGACGGCGCCGGCCGCGCGGTCGACGGCATCAACCAGCTCGACAACGGCGCAACGCGTCTCAGCACGGGTGCGGCCGAGCTCAACAGTGGCGCCGGTGAGCTCAACGCAGGCGCCAAGCGCCTCGAGTCCGGTGCCCAGCAGCTCAGCACCGGCTTGGGCACGCTAAAGAACGGCACGACCCAGCTTGGCGACGGCGCCGCCCAGATCGACGGCGGTGTCCAGCAGCTCACCGGAACCCTGATCCCGCTCCTCGAGCAGGTCCAGGGCGTTGTCGGCCAGGTCCGCCCTGTTGTGGACACGCTCTACGCCGTCGGCATGACGGCCCAAGCAGACCAGCTCAACGCATCGATCTCCAAGCTCGACCCAGCGAACTCCGCCAATATGGTTTCTCAGCTCAACCGGCTGCGCGACGGCACCCAGCAGCTCAGCTACAACCTCAATGACCCGAGTGCGCCCTACCTCAACGGCGTCAACCGGCTTGTCGACGGCTCCCAGCAGCTCGCTTCCGGCTCCACCGAACTACGCGCCGGCACCGACCGGCTCGTGCAGGGCACCGGCCAGCTCTCCGAGGGCGCGACCCAGCTCAAGGACGGCACCTCGCAGCTTTCTGCCGGCGGCGCCCAGCTCGCCGACGGAGTGACCCAGCTCAAGGAAGGCTCGTCCGAGCTCAACGCGAAGCTCCAGGAGGGCGCGCGCAACGCCCCCACTGTGTCTAAGGTTCCGGAGTCTGCGCGCCAGATGGCCGTGCCGATCCTCTTCGAGGAAGCAAACATGCACCCCACACAGGGGCTTATCGACGAAAGCAACCCCACCGAGAAGAGAATTGAAAGCGGCTTCTCGATGATCGTCATGCTGATCTTCGGCTACCTCGTCATGGCTGTGCTCTCCGCCCTTCTCCCCCACGTCGTCGGCCGCCGCTCCGAGAGCCGCACGGCCGCCGGACCGGTACTGCGCGCGTTTGGCCTGATGACGCTTGCCAACGCCGCGGTGCTCGCGATGTTCACGGCGATCTCCATCCTCACTGGCTGGCGCCCCGCGAACTGGCTGGCCATGGGCGTCGTCATCGCCCTGGTCGCCGTCAACGGCGCGGCCCTGTTCCAGTTCTTCCGCATCCTCTTCGGACGCTTGGTCGGAGCATTGTTCTCCGTCGGCTTCTTCGCCCTCGGACTCTTCGTCTTCGGTGGCGTGTGGCCACTGCCGACAATTCCGGCACCGCTGCAGCTCTTCCACGCACTGCACCCGATGAGCTACGCCCGCGACGCGTTCATGCGAGCAACCGACGGCCTCTTCGACAGTTCCTACTGGATCGGCCTTATCGTCCTCGCCGGTTCCGCTCTGCTGGCAGTTGTTGCATCGACGCTCATCTACAACGCGCGGCGCAGCGGCCAAGCCAAGGAGCTCGAGGGGCACCGCCTCCCGCAGCGCGAGGAACGCCTCGGCGAGGAGCCGTTTACCTCGATCACCTACTAAGGAGATTTCGTTCCGCTGCTTACCAGGGCGCATATGTGCTAGCGTCGGCATCACGTGACACGGGGTGCGGCAGGACTGCAACGTCCAGCCGCTGAGATCACACCCGTCGAACCTGCTCTAGTTCGTACTAGCGAAGGGATAGTCCTGATGCTTCATGCTGCCATGACGGAGGCAATAAACGCCGTCCGCGCACACACTCCACTTGTTCAATGCCTGACCAATACTGTGGTCCAACAGGTCAGCGCCAACGCACTTCTTGCAATAGGTGCCTCCCCCGCCATGGTTTCGCTACCGGGTGAGGCCGGCGATTTCGCCGCCGTTGCCAATGGCGTCCTGGTCAACCCGGGAACTCCGTCTGCCGAGCAGTTCCTGGCCATCCGCGAGGCAGTCTCCTCCGCCACGAAAGCCGGCACCCCATGGGTTCTCGACCCAGTGGGCGCCGGCGGGCTCAAACTGCGCTCCGCGCTTATCGACGACATCGCTCACCTGCACCCAGCCGCTATCCGTGGCAACGCCTCCGAGATCGCAGCGTTGGCCAAGATCGGCGCCGGCGCCCGCGGAGTCGACGCCCAAGACTCGGTCGAGGCCGTCGCCAATTCCGCGGTAGACCTCGCCGGCGAACTCGGCACCATCGTTGCCGTCAGCGGCGAGCGCGACTTCATCGCTTCCGCTCAGACACAGGTATGGCTGACCTCCGGGCATCCGATGATCACGCAGGTCATCGGCACCGGTTGCGCTCTGGGAGCTATCACGGCGGCCTACCTCGGCGCGGCGCGCATCGAGGGCATTGATCCCTTCGCCGCCGTCGTCGCGGCCCACGCCCACACCGGCGCTGCCGGCCAGCTCGCGGGCGAGCGCACCAGCGCTCCCGGCTCCTTCCACACCGCGTGGATCGACGGCCTCTACGAGCTTGGTGCAGAAGACATCCTCGCCCGGGTGGAGATCGCACAATGATCGACTACACCTGCTACCTCATCACCGACCCCGACCTCGCCGGCGGGCGCGACAAGGTCATCGATATCGTCGAAGAGGCTGTTGCCGGCGGCGTTACCGTGGTCCAGCTGCGCGACAAGCACGCGCCGGACGAGGTCGTCGCCGCGCAGGCACGCGAGCTGATGCGGCGGATCGACGTGCCGATCGTGATTAATGACCGCGTCGCTGTCGCCGCCGAGCTCGGCCTTCACGTTCACGTCGGCCAAGGCGACCAGCCGGTCGCCGAGGTGCGCGATCTGGTCGGCCCTCACGCGCTGATCGGCTTGTCGTGTGACAGCCACGCGGATCTCAACATCATCGACCCCGCGACACGTCCCAATGTCGTCGGGATCGGACCGGTATGGAACACCACGACGAAAGCTGACGCCCCGGCAGGCATTGGTGCCCCGGCTCTCGACTACCTCGCCCGTGCCGCACACGACATGGGCGTGAAAGCCGTGGCGATCGGGGGCATCGATGCCACCAACGTCGCAGAGGTGGGCCGCACAGCAGTCGATGGATTCTGTGTCGTCTCCGCCATCATGGCCGCCGACGACCCCCGCGCCGCCGCACGCCAGCTGCGTACCCGCTTTGAGGAGGCACGATGATCCCGCGCGTGCTCACCATCGCCGGCACCGACCCCACCGGGGGAGCCGGAGTCCAGGCCGACATCAAATCCATCGCCGCCGCCGGCGGCTTCTCCTACAGCGTGGTCACATCTCTCGTTGCCCAGAACACTCAAGGTGTTCGGGCGATTCACACTCCACCCCTCGAATTCTTGCGTGCCCAGCTCGAGTGCGTCGCGAGCGACGTCGCCATCGACGCCATCAAGATCGGAATGCTTGGCTCGGCGGAGGTGGCCGAGGTGATCCGGGAGTTCGTGGCCACGCAGGACTGCCCAGTGGTGCTCGACCCCGTCATGGTGGCGACATCCGGTGACGCACTGCTCGCTGACGCAGCGGAAGATTCCGTGCGCGAACTCACCCACCACGCCAGCCTGGTCACTCCCAATCTCTCGGAGCTAGCGGTCCTGGCGCAGAGCACACCCGCTAGCACGCTGGAGGCCGCCATTGCCCAAGCGAAGCAGCTCGCAGCGCGGATCGACACCTACGTGCTCGTCAAGGGGGGCCATCTCCGTGGCGCGCTGGCCGACAACGCGCTCGTCAGCCCCACAGGCGACGTACAGCGCTTCCCCGTCACACGGGTCGATACGAAAAACACACACGGAACGGGATGCTCGCTGTCATCGGCAATCGCCACGAAGCTCGCCGATGGATGGAACGCGGCATCCGCAACGAAGTGGGCCACTCGTTGGCTGCACGAGGCCATCCGCAACGCGGACGCACTGGAGATCGGCCATGGCAACGGTCCGGTGGATCACACCCACACTTTGCGACGAATGGCCCGCAGCGCCTCAACACAGCCATGGACGGTGTCGAATTCAGCTGCAACTTCCCCGTTGATGCCGCCAGCAGGCCCACATACCGCACGGTTATGGGACGCCATTGGAGGCGAACTCACCGACATCCTTGAGCTGTCGTTCGTGCGCGACCTCGGGGCGGGCTCACTTCCGAATGACGACTTCTATTTCTATGTTGCACAAGACGCCGCGTACCTAACACGTTATGCCCATGCGCTTCGAGTGCTAGGCGGGGGTTGGGCCGACGATGCTGACGGCATAATCGATGTCGAAAACGAGCTGCATGAGCGTTGGTTAAAGGGGAGGCCTGAGGCAGATCTATCGCCCGTTACCCGCGCTTACACAGACTTCCTTTTGTCCGCTGTCTACGTACAGACGAACACAGTAGGCGAAGCCGCAGTATTGCCCTGCTACTGGCTCTACTACGAGGTAGGCGCTCGATTCGCGGCGAGGAACCACGATCAGCATCCGTACAATGCGTGGCTTGCAACGTACGCCGGCGATGATTTTGCCGACTCGACGCGCGAAGCAATCGCACGGGTTGAAGCGTCGCTCGAACGCAACCCACACCTTCTTGACGAAGCCGCTGAAGCCTTCCGCATCGCGGCCCGTTGCGAGACGTTGTTCTTCGCCCAATCCGATCACGCGTGGATAGTGCCCTAGTACTACGGCGGTAACGTCCCGGGGAGTACCGAAGGCTCGAGCTTTTCCTGCTAAGCAGGACAAAACCGGAACGACGGAACTCCCCGGGGCCG